>NZ_JASJSU010000004.1:24807-33886 GCF_030237045.1 Stenotrophomonas maltophilia group sp. Smal17 | reverse complement strand
TCTGAAGATCCTGAGGTTGCCGGCCAGCGGCCGGCACTGCCATCGAACGATCAGAACCCGTAGCGCAGGAAACCGCCATCCACCGCGATGCACTCGCCGGTGACATAGCTGGCTGCCGGCAGACACAGGAAGCCCACGGCCGCGGCCACTTCCTCCGGCTCGCCTATGCGGCGCATCGGCGTGCGGTTGATCACTTCCTCGTAGTAATCCGGGTCCGACAGCGGACCGGACGTGCGCCGCGTACGGATGTACCACGGCGCCACCGCATTGACCCGGATGCCATCCTCGGCCCACTCGACGGCCAGGTTGCGGGTCATCTGGTGCATCGCCGCCTTGCTCATGCCGTACACCACGCCACTGCGCACATGGGTCAGGCCGGACACGCTGCCGACATTGACGATCGACGACGACGCGTGCCGGGCCAGCAGCGGATGCGCGTAGCGCGACAGCTCGAACGCAGAGAACAGGTTGGTCTCGAAGATCTGGCGCCATTCGTCCTCGGAGTATTCCGTGGCCGCCTTGGTGACGTTGCCACCGGCATTGTTGACCAGGATATGCAGGCCATCGCTGTGATCTTCCACCCAGTCCAGGATCTGGCGGCGGTCCTCGTCATCGGAGACATCGGCAGCCAGCGCGTGCACCTGGTGCTGCGGATACACGTCCAGCAGTTCGTCGCGTGCCGTCTCCAGCATGTCGATATCGCGGCCGACGATCATCAGGTCGGCACCGAGGCCGGCCAGTTCATGCGCGATCGCCAGGCCGATACCGGCGCTGGCGCCGGTGATCAGGGCGGTCTGGCCATCCAGGCGCCACCGTTGCTGGGTCATGTGTCCTCCGGGGCCGCGCCCGCTGTGTTTCGATGCCGCAAGGATACGCGCTCACGGCGGCTGCCTGCCGGGGGTGCGACACTGCCCGTACGCCCACCGCGGAGAGCCGCCATGCGCATGTTGATCCTGTCCTCGCCCCTGCTGGCCACCGTGCTGCTGGCGGGCTGCCAGCGCCCACCGGCGCCGAACCCGGAAAAGCCACCGGTACCCCGGGCGATGTCGCGCGCGATCAACCAGCCGCTGGACCGCGCCAAGGGCGTGCAGAAAACCGTGGACGATGCCGCTGCGCGTGAACGCACGGCCGAAGCCGAGGCGACGCAGTAACCCCGCAAACGAAAACGCCCGGCCGAAGCCGGGCGTTTCCAGTAGATCCACGCCATGCGTGGCCGTGCCAGTAGATCCACGCCATGCGTGGATAGGCGCTCCGATCAGAACCCGCAGAAGCAGTACGCCAGCGCCTTCACCGGCGCACCGTTGCCCTTCTCGCGGGCTGCGTTCTCGACGAAGCGCAACTGCGTGTCCACTTCCGGCATCGTGCGGGCCAGCATCATCCGCGCCATGCCCGAGTCGGACAGCATCCACGCACCGGCGCGGCTGCCGGCGAAACCGCTGACGAACTGCGCGAACGGCGTCGCCGCCTTCTCGATGTAGCGCACGCGGTAGGCATCGGCCTTGCCCAGCTTGGCGCGGCTGGCGGCGTCGGCCACGGCATCCTTCAGGCCACCGAAGGCATCGACCAGGCCACGTTCCTTGGCCTGCGCACCGCTCCACACGCGGCCACGGGCCACTTCGTCGACGGCCTCGACCGGCTTCTTGCGCGCATCGGCGACGCGGCCGGTGAAGTCGGCATAGCCCTTGTTGATCACCGTCTGGATGACCTGGCCGACGGCCGGGTCCATCGGACGGGTGACGTCGAAGGCACCGGCAAAGCGGGTGGTGCCGACGCCGTCGGTGTGCACGCCGATCTTGTCCAGCGCGCGGCTGAAGTTCGGCACCATGCCGAAGATGCCGATCGAACCGGTGATGGTCGACGGATCAGCGTAGATGCGGTCGGCATTCATGCTGATCCAGTAACCACCGGACGCAGCCAGATCGCCCATCGACACCACTACCGGCTTGCCGGCCGCCTGCAGGGCCACCACTTCGCGGCGGATCTGCTCGGAGGCGAACACTTCACCGCCCGGCGAATCGACGCGCAGCACCACGGCCTTGACGTTCTCATCGTCGCGCGCGGCGCGCAGCAGCGCGGAGGTCGACTCGCCGCCGATACGGCCGGCCGGCAGGTCGCCACCGCTGATCTCGCCTTCGGCCACTACCACCGCCACCTGCGGACGCGAGTCCACCGGGTTGCGGCGAGCGTCGAGCAGCGCCAGGTAGCGCCCGAAGTCGACGTTGCGGAAACCGCCGTCGGCATCGTCATCGGCCACGCCACGCTCGATCATCAGATCCTCGAATTCCTCGCGGGTCTTCAGCGCGGTTACCAGCTTCTGCTGCAGGGCGAACTTGGCCAGGTCGCCACCGGCGGCGGCGATGCCCTCCGGCAAGGTGTCGATGCCGGCGGCCAGCTGGGCCGGATCCAGGCGGCGGGCCTTGGCGATGTCGGCCAGGTAGCGCTGCCACACGTCGTTCATCCAGAACAGGTCGGCCTCCTTGGAGGCCGGCGAGGCGGCGTCGAGCACGTACGGCTCGGCGGCGGACTTGTACTCGCCCACCTTGAACAGATGCACGTCCACGCCCAGCTTGTCCTGCAGGCCGGTGCGGAAGTACTGGCGGTAGCGGCCCAGGCCCTCAAGCACCACCGACCCCATCGGGTCCAGGTAGACCTCGTCGGCCTGTGCGGCCAGCAGGTACTGCGACTGGCCCATGCTCTCGCTGTAGGCCACCAGCTGCTTGCCGGACGCGCGCAGGTCCTGCAGCGCCGACGCCACTTCGCGCAGCGAGGCGAAGCCCGACGGCTGCAGCTTGTCCAGCTCCAGCACCACGCGCTCGATCTTCTTGTCTTCCTTGGCCGACTCGATCACCCGCAGCAGGTCGCGCAGCTGGATCTCCTCGGCACCGTTGTCGCCCACCGCCTTGGCCAGCGCGCGGCTGACCGGATCGGCGCTGAACTGCTCGACCAGGCGTCCTTCCGGCGCGATCACCAGGGTGGTGCGGTCCTGCAGCGATTTGCTGGCACCGGCGCCCATGCCGGCAGCGATGACGAACATCACCAGCAGCAGGAACAGCAGGCCGAAGAACACCAGGTTGAGGATCAACCGGCGGGTGAAATTCATGACGTCCCACAGCCCGATGAAGAAGCTGGCGACGGGATTGCGACGCGCCGGGGGCAGCGGGGGCACGGGTTGATTCATGGAACGCTCCGGATGGCTTCTTGCCGTGGTACCAGCATAGCCGGTGCCGTGTGATGCGGCATCGGACACAAGTCAGGGGATCGCCCGCCATGGGTCAGCATGGCGGGCAGGAAGGATCAGGACAGGGTGGACTGGCCGATGCGCAGGCTGCTGCGGCGCAGGCGCCAGCCCATCAGGATGGCGGCCGCGGTCAGGCCCACGATCAGGCCGATCCACATGCCCTGCGGGCCCATGCCCAGGCCCAGGCCGAGCCCGGCGCCAAGCGGCATGCCCAGGCCCCAGTACGCGAACATGGCGATGAACATCGGTACGCGGGTGTCCTTCAGGCCGCGCAACGCGCCGGCCGACAGCACCTGGATGCCATCCGGGAACTGGAAGGTGGCCGCGTACAGCAGCAGGGTCGAGGCCAGGCCGGCCACCGCCAGATCGTTGGTGTACACGCCGACGATGGCATCGTGGCCGAACAGCAGCACCGCCGCCGACAGCGTCTGCGTGCCCATGATGATCGCGTAACCGGCCCACGCCGCACGCCGCACACCGAAGCCGTCACCACGGCCGACGGCATGGCCGACGCGCACGGTAGTGGCCTCGGCCACGCCCATCGGAATCATGAAGCACAGCTGCGCGACGTTGATCGCGATCTGGTGCGCGGCCGCCTCGTTGGCGCCCAGGCGGCCTATCAGCAGCGCGGTGACGATGAACAGGCCACCTTCCATCAGCACGGTGATACCGATCGGCAGGCCGGTGCGCAGCAGTTCCCAGATCGCCTTCCAGCGCGGCCCTTCGAAGTGCGAGAACAGCTGCAGGTGGGCGAAGCGCTTGGTGAACCACAGGTAGGTAGCGAAGGCGATCGCCTGCAGCCACATCATCACCGCCGAAGCGATGCCCAGGCCTTCGGCACCCATTTCCGGGAAACCGAGCTTGCCGTTGGCCAGCACATAGCCCATCGGCGCCAGCACCAGCAGGCCGCCGAAGCCAAGCAGCATGGTCGGCAGTGTCCAGTGCATGCCCTCGCTCAGGTAGCGCATGCAGAAGTACAGGGTCAGCGCCGGGCCGCCCCAGCGCACCGCATGCAGGAACGCGGTCGCGCCCGGCACGATGTCCGGTGCGATGCCGAAGGCCGGCAGCAGCGGCGGCACCACGGTGAGGAAGGTGAACATGATCAGGCCCAGGCCCAGTGCCAGCCACAGTGCCTGGCGGAACAGCGGGCCGATCTCGCGCTCGCGGCCAGCGCCGTGCAGCTGCGATACCGAGGCGGTGAGCGAGATCAGCGTGCCGATCGGGATCAGCATCGGCAGCCACAGCAGGGCGGTGCCGATGGTCACCGCGGCCAGGGTCGCGGTGGCGTGGTGGCCGGCAATCACGTTGTCGACGAAGGAGATCAGGCCGGTGGAGACATGGCCCAGCACAAGCGGCAGGGCGAGCAGACCGGTGGCGCCGACTTCCTTGCTGAAGCGCGGCGTGGAGGTTGCAGTAGACATAAGGTGCTTGACGCGAACTACGGTTGCGCGCGAAGGGCACAGGCACCGGGTTTGCGGCCGGTCATCTTACGCGCGCAGCGCGCGCATTCCCATGACACGGTGTGAATGCTGGGTTCCAGCCACAAAAAGGGGACGGAGGGGATTAAGTCGTTTCAGACCCAATTGTTCCGAATACGACTTAATCCCCTCCGTCCCTTTTTTACTGTCCGGCCTGGCGCTTGAGCCAGGTGTCACGCTCGGCGGCGGGCACCGCCAGGAAGGCGCTGCGCACCGTGTCGCGTTCCTGCGGCGGCGTGCGCTGTGCGACCAGGGCCAGCTGTGCCAGCTGGGCCGGGCTGAGCTGGCGCAGCACGGCCAGCGCGGCCTCGCGCTGTTGCGGCGGCACGTAGCCGAACAGGCCATGCAGCTTGGGGAATACCAGGCCCAGCTGCGGGCCCAGTCGCCAGCCTTCGCGGAAGGCCTGGTCCTGCGCCTGGAACTGCTGGCGCAGGCGCTGCTGCTGGTCGGCCGGCAACGCGTTGAATCGCGTCGCGGCCTGGCGGATGCGCTCACGCTCGCCTTCCGGAAGCGCCCGCCACGCGGCGTAGTCGGCACGTCGCTGGCGCTGCTGCGCTGCATCCAGCTGCGCGAAGGCCGACGGCGCAGCGGCCGGGGCCGGTGCTGTCGCCTCAACGCCAGGCGACGGCGCAGGCAGGGGCACATTCAAGGTCTGCGGTGCGGCGGACAGCGACAGCGGCAGGGCCAGCAGCAGGCTGGCGAACAGGGTCTTATTCATCGGCAGCGGTGGTTTCCAGCGTGGCACTGGCCGGCTCGGGCCGGCTCGGCCTGGATTGCGATTCGTCCACCGGCAACGGACCGCCCGCGGCGGTCCACGCATACAGATCGGCATCGGCCAGCAGCGGGTAGTCGCGGTCGGCCAGCATCGTGGCGTCGTCTGCGGCCTGGGAAGGCGTCGTATCCGGCGCGGCATTGACCGTGCTCGGCGGCAACGCCTCCACCGTGACCGGGCCGGCCTCGCCGACCACGCCTTCCGGCAACGGTGCCGCGGCACCGAACGAACGGCCCTGCAGGTAGCGCCAGCCCAGCGCCGCCGCCAGCAGCACCGCTACGGTCAGCAGCAGGATCAGCGGGCCGCGCCAGCGCGGCTTGGCAGTCGGGCGGCGGCGCTTGCCATTGGCGGCCGCACGCTCATCGCGCTGCGGTGCGCGCCAGCTGGAGGTCGGGGCATCGCTGGCGGCGGCCGGTGCGGCCGGCTGCTGCAGCTGCTGCAGGCGCTTGGCCGGCAGGTCGCGGATGCGCAGCTGCACCTGTTCGGCCAGTTGGCGCCAGGCCGACGCGTCGGGCTGGCCATGCGCATCGCGCGGGCAGGCATTGGCCAGCAGGTGCTGGTAGCCCGCTTCGTCCTGATCGAGCACGCGCATGGCGATGCCTTCGTCCAGGCTGCCGCCCACCCGCAGCAACAAGGCCAGGCGCGGCAGCGGGTCCATCCCGCCCAGTGCGGCCAACGGCGGCGCCCACTGGCCGCCCACCGGCTCGCGCAATGCCTGGCGCTGGCCCAGCAGGGTCCAGAAGCGGGTCGGCCACTGTGCCATCGGCAGGTCGCTGGCCACCGCGGCAAACGCGCGCATCACCGCCACCAGGGTCTGCTCGGCGCGGGCGGCATCGCCGCACTGCAGTTCAGCCACCACCAGGGCACGGCGTTCAACACCACGCAGGAACGCCGACAGCGCACCGGCCGCGGTCGAGGAAACAGGGGCGGGCACAGCCGTCATCGGTCACTCCAAAGGTCTGCCGGCATGATAGCGGCAGGCCATCGACGCCCGTAGGACTTGCGCCCGCTGGCACTTCGTGCTGCAGGTTGTGCACAGCACCACGCCCCCTTCGGGCAAAACTGGGGCATCCAGCTGAATCCACTCTGTTTCAGCAATGTTTCACACATAACTTATTGATTTAAATTGCCTTTCTCATGTGGCGATTTTTTGACCAACCCAGGCATGAGGCCGTCGCCATCGGCCTCCTGCGCGCCCGCCGACCGGTAACGCACAACGTTATCCACAGAACATGTGGATAAGACTGAATCTCCAATGGACACCGATATTTAGGTGACATTTATGATTCAACCGCCGTCGCTCCAGTGCCCCCGGCCGCGCCATCCGTGCGCGCATGGCCCGTTACACTGGCCCGATGCTTTCACCGATTCCGACCCTGCAGGTCGCCCTGCCCGTCCCGCTGCCGCGCCTGTTCGACTACCTGTCGCCGGAGGGCGACGCCCCTGCCGTGGTGGTCGGCTGCCGCGTGAAGGTGCCCTTCGGCAACCGCGAGCTGGTCGGCGTGGTGGTCGGCCACGGCCAGGCCGACGACGGCCAGGGACTACGCCAGGCGCTGGCCTGGTGTGACCCGCAAGCGCTGCTGCAGGGCGAGCTGTGGCAGAGCCTGCAGTGGCTGGCGCGTTACACCCACGCACCGCTGGGCGAGGTCCTCAGCACCGCCCTGCCCGGCCCCCTGCGCCATGGCGAGGCCCTGCCCGAGACCCATCACTGGGGTTGGCAGCTGACCCACGAAGGCCGCGCCCAGCGTGAAAAACTGCGCGCCGGCAGCCGCCCCCGCCAGTTGGCCGAGCTGCTGGCCGAGGCCGTGGTGGATGAAGACGTACTGGGCGAGCGCATGGACGACTGGCGCACCGCCGCACGCAGCCTGGCCAAGCGCGAGCTGGCCGAGCGCGTTGCGCTGAGCGTGGCCCCGCAGCACGCGCAGCCGCTGCCCGGCCCCACGCTCAATCCGGACCAGGCCGAGGCCGTGGCCGCGATCAACGCGGCCGACGGCTTCCAGCCGTTCCTGCTGGATGGCGTAACCGGCAGTGGCAAGACCGAGGTCTACCTGCAGGCGATCATCCATTGCCTGGCACAGGGCCGGCAGGCGCTGGTGCTGGTGCCGGAAATCGGCCTGACCCCGCAGACCCTGGCGCGGTTCCGCGGCCGCCTCGGCATTGCCGTGCACGCACTGCATTCGGGTTTGAACGACAACGAGCGCGCGCGCGTCTGGGCCGCCGCTTCGCGCGGCGAGGCACGGGTGATCGTCGGCACGCGTTCGGCGGTGTTCACACCGCTGCCGCAGGCCGGCCTGCTGATCGTCGACGAGGAACACGACGGCAGCTACAAGCAGCAGGACGGCATCCGCTACCACGCGCGCGATTTCGCCCTGGTGCGGGCCAAAGCACTGGGCATTCCGATCTTGCTGGGCAGCGCCACGCCCTCGCTGGAAACGCTGCACAACGCCTATGCCGGGCGCTACACCCACCTGCGCCTGAAGCAGCGCGCCGGCGATGCACGGCCACCGCGCGTACGCATTCTGGATGTGCGCAAGCGACCGCTGCATGACGGCCTATCGGCCGATGTGCTGGCCGGCATCGGCGAGCACCTGCAGCGTGGCCAGCAGGTGCTGGTGTTCAAGAACCGCCGCGGCTATGCGCCGGTGCTGCTGTGCCACGACTGTGGCTGGACCGCGCCGTGCAACCGCTGCGATGCACCGATGACCGTGCATGGCGGTGGCCGGCGCCTGCAGTGCCATCACTGCGGTGCACGGCAGCCGGCACCGTTGGCATGCCCGGCCTGCGGCAGCCTGGCGCTGCAACCGCAGGGTATCGGCACCGAACGCCTGGAAGAACATCTCACTGCGGCCTTCGCCGATTTCCCGGTGGTGCGCATCGACCGTGGCACCACCTCGCGCCGCGATGCGTTGGAACAGCAGCTGGCGAAGCTGGGCGACCGGCCCGGCATCCTGGTCGGCACGCAGATCCTGGCCAAGGGCCACGACCTGCCCAAGCTGACCCTGGTGGTGGTGGTGGGCATCGATGAGGGCCTGTTCTCGGCCGACTTCCGTGCCAGCGAGAAACTGGCGCAGCAGTTGATCCAGGTGGCCGGCCGCGCCGGCCGCGCACGCGACCCGGGCGAGGTCTGGCTGCAGACCCATCATCCCGGGCATCCGTTGCTGGAGACCCTGGTGAACGGTGGCTACCACCCGTTCGCGCAGGCCGAATTGAACCAGCGCCAGGCCGCCGGGTTCCCGCCCTTCGCGCACCTGGCGTTGATGCGCGCGGAAGCGCAGCAGGTCGAGCACGCCAACGCCTTCCTGCTGGCGGCGCGGCAGCTGCTTGGCGAGCAGAACGTGGTGGAGGCCTACGGGCCGATGCCGGCACCGATGCCGCGCCGTGCCGGTTACCAGCGCACGCAGCTGCTGCTGTCGGCACTGCAGCGGCCGCCACTGCACAGCGTGCTGGCGCAGCTGGTGCCGCAGCTGTATGCGCTACCGGAAGCGCGCAAGGTGCGCTGGTCGCTGGATGTGGATCCGACCGATCTGTATTGAGGTCTGGCAACCGGTACTGCGTAGCGTCGAGCTTGCTCGGCTGCCGTGCGCCAGAAGC
>NZ_JASJSU010000004.1:0-24797 GCF_030237045.1 Stenotrophomonas maltophilia group sp. Smal17 | reverse complement strand
GCAAGCTCGACGCTACGCCGAACGCCACCGCTTACGTCAGCGGCGACATCACGCCGCGCTGGTAGGCCGGGCGTTCGTGCAGGCGCGCATACCAGTCGGCCAGGTGCGGCAGTTCCGGGCGCTGGATCGGCAGTTCGAACCAGGCATAGATCAACGAGCCCAGCGGGATGTCGCCCATCGCGAACGTATCGCCGGACAGCCACGGCTGCCGGGCCAGGGTCGCGTCGGCCATCGCCAGGTAGTCACCGGCACGCACGATGGCCGCGTTGATCCGCGCTTCGTCACGGTCGGCCGGCGCGGTGCGCATGATGCCCCAGATCAGGTCACTGTAGATCGGCGCCATCCGCGAGGTGCTCCAGTCCATCCACTTCTCGGCCTGGGCGCGCTGCATCGGGTCTTCGGCGTACAGCGTGCCCAGCGCGTAGCGCGCGCTCAGGTAGCGCACGATCGCGTTGGATTCCCACAGCGGCAGGCCATGGTCTTCGATCACCGGCACCAGGCTGTTGGGGTTCATCGCCAGGTACTCCGGCGTCTGCGTGCCACCGTGGCTGCCGCCGACTTCGATGGATTCATACGGCAGGCCGATTTCTTCGGCACACCACAGCACCTTGCGGACGTTGCTTGAATTGCGACGGCCCCAGATCTTCAACATGCGGGTATTCCCTGCTGGCAATGCGAGCGGCAACGATACGCCTGATTGGTGTGGGTGTGTGCACGCCGGATGCGGGATCTGGCTTCTGGGCGCTGCCGGCCAGCGGCCGGCACTACCGGTTCTTTTTGGGCAGTGCGCGCACGTAGGAGGATTTGCCGTCCTTCTTCAGTTCGAACAGGCCGATCGCCGCCAACAGATCGCTCAGCTTTCCGTAGCCATAGTTGCGCGGATCGAACGAGGCCTGGTTGCCGATCTGGCTGCCGACCGGGCCAAGATGCGACCAACCATCCTCGCCCTCGGCCGCCGACACCGCACGGCGCAGCATCTTCACCAGCCGGGTATCACTGCGCATTTCCGCACCGCTCTTGCGCGGCCGTGCATCGTCGTTGGTCGCCGGTTCGTTCGAGGCCTGTTCGCTGGAGGCCTGCTCGGCATCCGGAACGCTGGCATGGGTCTGGCCCAGCGCCTCCAGATAAGTGAATTTCGAGCACGCGTTGACGAACGGTTCGGGCGTCTTCTTCTCGCCGAAGCCATACACCTTCACGCCATCGGTCAGCAGCCGCATCACCATCGGGGTGAAATCCGCGTCGCTGGAGACGATGGCGAATCCATCGAGGTTGCGCGCGTACAGCAGGTCCATGGCGTCGATCACCATCGCCATGTCCGAGGCGTTCTTGCCCTTGCTGTAGGCGAACTGCTGGATCGGGCGGATCGCATATTCGTGCAGCACCGCTTCCCAGCCCTTCAACCGCGGGCTCTTCCAGTTGCCGTAGGCGCGACGAACGTTGGCCACGCCGTAGCGGGCCACTTCGGCCAGCACCTCGTCGATCTTCGAAGCCGGCGCATTGTCGGCGTCGATCAACAGGGCGATGCGCTTTTCCGGTTCGCTCATGGGCTCCTCACGGGCGGTTGCCTGAACCCGAGTATCGCCGATCCACGCGGGCGCTGACGTGACAGGCGGCCGCCGTGCGAAGATGCCAGGCGCTTCCCCCAATGCCCCCACTGGAGTGAGTCGATGAGTCGTGAGCGCGTTCCCCACCTGGTCGTTGTCGGCGGTGGTTTTGCCGGTCTCTGGGCCACCCGCGCCCTGGCCCGCGAGCGCATACGCATCACCCTGGTCGACCGCCGCAACCATCACCTGTTCCAGCCGCTGCTGTACCAGGTGGCCACCGCCGGCCTGTCCGCGCCGGATATCGCGGCACCGCTGCGCCATATCCTTGGCCACCAGCGCAATGTGGAAGTCCGCCTCGGCGAAGTGGTCGCCATCGACAAGCAGGCCCGGCAGATCCGCATGGCCGAT
Organism: Stenotrophomonas maltophilia group sp. Smal17; assembly: GCF_030237045.1. Lineage (NCBI taxonomy): Bacteria > Pseudomonadati > Pseudomonadota > Gammaproteobacteria > Lysobacterales > Lysobacteraceae > Stenotrophomonas > Stenotrophomonas maltophilia group sp. Smal17. Next base: position 22,845 of record NZ_JASJSU010000004.1, on the reverse strand, counting down.
GGCAGCATGCTGGACTACGACAGCCTGCTGCTGGCCACCGGCGCCACCCACGCCTACTTCGGCAACGACCAATGGGCCGATGATGCGCCCGGCCTGAAAACCCTGGACGATGCCATCGCCCTGCGCCGCAAACTGCTGCTGGCGTTCGAGCGTGCCGAGGCCGAACCGGACCCGGCAAAAAAGGCCGCCTGGCTGAGTTTCGCCATCGTCGGCGGCGGCCCCACCGGTGTCGAACTGGCCGGCACGCTGGCCGAGATTGCACGGCACACGCTGCGCAACGAGTTCCGCCACATCGACCCGGCCAGCGCCAAGGTGCGGTTGGTCGAAGCCGGCCCGCGCGTGCTGTCCTCGTTCCCCGAAGTGCTTTCGCTGAAGGCGCGCCGGCAGCTGGAAAAGCTGGGCGTGGAAGTGCTGACCGGCACCCCGGTGAGCAGCATCGACAGCCAGGGCTTCATGCTGGGCGAGCAGTTCGTGCCGGCCCGCACCGTGGTATGGGCTGCGGGCGTGGCCGCTTCACCGCTTGCACGCACGCTGGACGTGCCGCTGGACCGCGCCGGACGCGTGCAGGTGCAGCCGGACCTGACCCTGCCCGAGCACCCGGAGCTGTTCGTGGCTGGCGACCTGGCCGCACTGAACCAGGCCAATGGCAAGCCGGTGCCCGGCGTGGCCCCTGCGGCCAAGCAGATGGGCAAGTACGTGGCCGAGGTGATCCGCGCGCGCCTGCACGGCAAGCCCGCGCCCGGTCCGTTCAAGTACGCCGACTACGGCAACCTGGCCACCATCGGCCGCATGGCGGCCATCGTGCACCTGGGCCGGCTGCAGCTGTCGGGCATCCTGGCCTGGTGGTTCTGGCTGGCCGCGCACGTGTTCTTCCTGATCGGCTTCCGCAACCGCATCGTGGTGCTGCTGAACTGGGCGGTGGCGTACTGGAGCTACCAGCGCAGCGCGCGCATCATCTTCGGTGATGACCAGGAAGACCGACGGCCAAGGCGGTAGGGCCGCGTGCATGTTCCTGTAGAGCCGAGCCATGCTCGGCTGCGCTTCACGCGGATTGCAGAAGCCGAGCGTAGGCTCGGCTCTACTGCGCCTTCGGCTTCGGGTACCACAGCGCATTGACGATGACCCAGCGCTGGTCGAAGCGCCCCATGTGGAAGTAGTCGACGAACCACGGGGTTTCCAGTCGCACCGAGGCCGCGTTGCCGGTCACGTCCAGCACCGTGCAGCGGCGGTCCCATTGATCCTTCGGGGTCTTCAGCGCGCCCTGCTTCGTCAGCGAGACCAGCTCTTCCTTCGACATGCGGCGCAGGCCCAGGCGTTCGTCGGGCGTATCGCCGAGCACCGCGCGCTTGGCCAGGTCCGGATGCAGGGAACGGGCGACGCGCTGCGGATCGGCTTCCAGCTGGCCATCGACGTAGTCGTGGCAGGTGGCTTCGATGGCCGCGATCGTGGCCGGGTCGGCGGCGGGACTCGTTGATGCGGAAAGAGCGAGCAGCAGGGCAATCGTGGACATCCGGGTCTCCAGCTCTGGGCGCGGGGCGATCATCGCATGGGCCGGGCAGCCCATCCACGCATGGCGTGGATCTACAGAAGCGTCCCGGCGGGTGCCTGCAGCCAGGCCAGCTTGCGTTCGCGCGGCTGCTGCTTGAGCTGCCATTCGGCGCGCGAAGCGGCGGCCCGGTCCGGGTACTCGCGCACGGCCAGCACCCGCAGCGGCGGGCGGGCCCGGGTGTAGCGGGCGCCCTTGCCGGCCTGGTGGGCGGCGAAACGTGCCTCCACGTCGGTGCTGATGCCGGCGTAATAGCTGCCATCGCGGCATTCGAGCAGGTACAGGAACCACGGGCGGAGGGACGGGGCCATGGCCGGATTATGCCGTGCTGCACTGCAGCGGATATACTGGCGCCCGAATGCAGGAGAGAGGCGCCGCGCTGGCGCCCGCCGAAGGCGCAGGCTCCCATGATCGCTCAGGCCGGTGGGCTGGAATCCCACCAACCATGCATTCGACTCGCCGAGCTGGAGAGAGATCACCGGGCACGCCCGGGACGATCCGCCGAAGGGGCACGCGGCCAACGCCGCTGAACTCTCAGGCAAAAGGACAGCGGGAGCGGCACCGGTCATCGTCATCCCGTCATTGCGCAGGCAGGGGCGGTGGTCGCGCATGGCCGGCCCCACCGCGCCCGGAGCCTGCACCATGCTGCTGTCCATCATCTACCTGATCGCCATTTCCGCCGAAGCCATGACCGGCGCGCTGTCTGCCGGCCGCCGCCGCATGGACCTGTTCGGCGTGGTCATGATCGCCTGCGTCACCGCCCTCGGCGGCGGTTCGCTGCGCGACATCCTGCTCGGCCACTATCCACTGGGCTGGGTGAAGCATCCCGAGTACCTTGCCTTCACCGTATGCGCGGCGCTGATCGCCACCTGGGTGGCGCGCTGGATGCACCACTTCCGCCGCACCTTCCTGGTGCTCGACGGGCTGGGCCTGATCGCCTTCACCCTGATCGGCTGCTCGATCGCGCGCGAGGCCGGCCATGCCAAGCCCATCGTGCTGATCGCCGGCATGCTGACCGGTGCCTTCGGCGGCGTGCTGCGCGACATCCTCTGCAACGAGGTGCCGCTGATCTTCCAGAAGGAGCTGTACGCGATCATTTCGCTGCTGACCGGTGCGGTGTACCTGTTGCTGCTGCACTGGGGCGTGGCCGACGCGACCGCGATCCTGTGCTGCCTCGGCGGCGGCTTCGCGCTGCGCCTGCTGGCGATCCACTACCGCTTGCGTTGCATGACGTTGGTCATGCGGCATTGGCCGGAGTGATTGGCTACCATTGTCACCCCGTCGCTGCTGCGACGGCATCCAGCCACGCCGCGCCCGCGGCCCCGCCAGACACTCCCTCCCCGTTGCCCGTGGTTGCCGTGTACGCGCCGACGGGCCCGCATGACCCTGCGCGCGCAGGGCGCAGGATGCCCCATGTCTGTCGCCGAAAGTTCCCGTTTCCGCCGTGCCCGCCCGTTATGGGTGGTGCTGGCTATCGCCCTCGTCGCCCTTCTGGCGTGGTGGCTGTGGCCCCGGAACGACGCCGGCAGCAGCGACGGTGCGCCGGTCAAGACGGTGCCGGTACGCGTGGCGCGCGCCAGCGCCGAGCCGCTGGCGCTGCGCTTGAAGGCGGTCGGTACGGTCACCCCGCTGCACAGCGTGGTGGTACGCAGCCGTGTGGATGGCGAGCTGCTGCGCCTGCACTTCCAGGAAGGCCAGCAGGTCAAAGCAGGCGACCTGCTGGCACAGATCGATCCACGCCCGTATGAGGTGAAGCTGGCACAGGCCCAGGGTACCCAGCAGCAGAACCTGGCCGAGCTGGAGAACGCCGAACGCCAACTGCAGCGCTACCGCGAACTACAGAAGCAGAACTACGTATCCGGGCAGGAACTGAGCGACCAGCAGAGCAAGGTGCGCCAGCTGCAAGGCCGCCGCCTCAGCGACCAGGCCTCAGTTGACGAAGCCCGACTGCAGCTGCAGTACACCCGCATCACCGCACCGGTCAGTGGCCGCGTCGGGCTGCGCCGGTTGGACGTGGGCAACCTGGTGCGCTCCAGCGATGCCGAAGGCCTGGTGACGCTGGCGCAGACCGCGCCGATCAGCGTGCTGTTCACCGTGCCCGAACCTGAGCTGCCCGCGCTGCTCGATGCCGTGCAGGCGCAACCGGCGCTGGCAGTGGAAACCTGGGACCGCGAAGAACGCCGGCAACTGGCCCGCGGCTCGCTGTCCAGCGTCGACAACCGCATCGATACCACCACCGGCACGCTGAAACTGCGTGCGCACTTCGACAACCACGATCTGGCGCTGTTCCCCAACCAGTTCGTCAACGTACGCCTGCGGCTGGGCGAGCAGCCCGCCCTGCTGATTCCCGATGCCGCCGTACAGTTCGGCAGCCAGGGCAACTACGTGCATGTCGTCGGCAAGGACAACAAGGCGCAGCGCCGCAACGTGGTGCTTGGGCCTGCCGATGACGGCCGCGTGGCCGTGCGCTCGGGGCTGGCTGCGGGCGATCAGGTGGTGATCGAAGGCATCGACGGACTGGAAGACGGAACGGCGGTGGAGATCATCGCCGAGGAGGCCGCGACCAGGGCTGGCACATGAATCTCTCGCGCGCGTTCATCCTGCGTCCGGTCGCCACCACGCTGCTGATGGTGGCGCTGCTGCTGTCGGGCATGCTGGCCTATCGCCTGCTGCCGGTGGCGGCACTGCCGCAGGTCGATTACCCGATCATCCAGATCACCACGTTGTACCCCGGTGCCAGCCCGGAACTGACCACACGCACCATCACCGCGCCGCTGGAGCGCCAGCTCGGGCAGGTCCCCGGCCTGAAGCAACTATCGTCGACCAGTTCCGGCGGCGCGTCGGTCATCACCCTGCAGTTCGGGCTGGAGGTGTCGCTGGGCGTGGCCGAACAGGACGTGCAGGCCGCGATCAATGCGGCAGGGAGCTTCCTGCCCGGCGACCTGCCGGTGCCACCTGTCTACCGCAAGGTCAATCCAGCCGATACGCCGATCCTGACCTTGGCAGTGACCTCACAAGGCCTGTCACTGCCGCAGGTGCACGATCTGGTGGATACGCGCATTGCCCAGCGCCTGGCGCAGTTGCCCGGCGTCGGCCTGGTCAGCCTGGCCGGTGGCCAACGCCCGGCCGTGCGCATCCAGGCCAATCCGGCGGCACTGGCCGCCAACGGCCTGGGCATGGACCACATCCGCACTGCCATCGCCGCCGCCAACGTCAACCTGCCCAAGGGCAGCTTCGATGGCCCGATCCGCGCGGTGATGCTCGACGCCAACGATCAGATGCGCAGCGTGGCCGAATACCGCGCGCTGGTATTGGCCTGGCGCGACGGCGCGCCGCTGCGGCTGGGCGATGTCGCCACCATCACCGATGACGCAGAGAACCGCCAGCTGGCCGCGTGGAGCGGCACCACGCCGGCGGTGCTGGTGAACATCCAGCGCCAGCCCGGCGCCAACGTGATCGCCGTGGTCGAACAGGTACGTACGCTGCTGCCGCAGCTGCAGGCCACGCTGCCGGCCGGTGTGCAGATGAATGTACTGAGCGACCGCACTGAATCGATCCGCGCGTCGGTGCGCGGCGTGCAGAAGGAACTGGTGCTGGCCATTGGCCTGGTGGTGCTGGTCACCTGGGTGTTCCTGCGAAATCTGCCGGCCACCCTCATTCCCAGCGTAGCGGTGCCACTGTCGCTCATCGGGACTTTCGCGGTGATGCTGCTGGCCGGCTATTCGCTCAACAACCTCACGCTGATGGCGCTGACCATCGCTACCGGCTTCGTGGTGGACGATGCCATCGTGATGCTGGAGAACATCGCCCGCCATCTGGAGGAAGGTGAAAGCCCACGCGATGCAGCGCTGAAAGGCGCAACCGAGATCGGCTTCACCCTGGTGTCGCTGACCGTTTCGCTGATCGCGGTGCTGATCCCGCTGCTGTTCATGGCCGACCTGGTGGGCGCGCTGTTCCATGAGTTCGCAGTGACGCTGGCGGTGGCCATCGGCATTTCGCTGCTGGTCTCGCTGACCTTGACGCCAATGCTGTGCGCGCGCTTCCTGAAGCCGCATGCGAAGACCGCGCATGCACCCGATGTCTTCGACCGCGTCATCGCCCTCTACGACCGACAGCTGCGCTGGGTGCTGCAGCGCCAGCCGCTGATGCTGCTGGCCACCGTTGCCACCCTCGCACTCACCGTGGCGCTGTACTTCGCCGTGCCCAAGGGCTTCTTCCCGGTGCAGGATTCCGGCCTGGTGCAGGGCATCAGCGAAGCGCCGCAGGCGATCTCGTTCCAGGCCATGCACGAGCGCCAGCAGGCGCTGGCCGCGGCCATCGAAGCGGACGAGGCGGTGGCCAGCGTGTCGTCCTACATCGGCGTGGACGGCAACAACGCCACGCTCAACACCGGGCGCCTGCTGATCGAGCTGAAGCCGCATGGCGACCGCGATGGCGCTGCGGTGGTGATGGCACGCCTGCAGCAGCGCGTGGCGAAGATTCCGGGCATCACCCTGTACCTGCAGCCGGTGCAGGAGCTGGGCATCGAGGACCGCATCAGCCGCAATCAATACCAGTTCACCCTGACCACGCCGGACCTGGAAACGCTGGAAATCTGGACACCGAAGCTGCTTCAGGCCTTGCGCCAGTCGCCTGCGATGCGTGATGTCGCCAGCGATCTGCAGATGCAGGGGCGGCAGGCGCGCGTGGCGATCGACCGCGATGCGGCGGCGCGCCTGGGCGTAAGCGTGGAAGCGGTAGCCGATGCCCTGTACGACGCCTATGGACAGCGCCAGATTTCAACCATCTTCACCCAGGCCAGCCAATACCGGGTGGTACTGGAAGCCGATCCGGCGCGCCAATCGGGACCGGAGGCCATCACCGGCCTGCGCGTGCGCAACAGCGCCGGGCAGACCGTGCCGCTGGGCGCGATAGCACGGGTGGAGGTGGGACCCTCTGCGCTGCTGCGCAATCACGTGGGCCAGTTCCCAGCGGCCACGCTATCGTTCAATCTTGCCCCGGGCGCATCGCTGGGCGAAGCGGTGGAGGCCGTGCACGACGCGCGCGCACAGGTGAACCTGCCGCAGAGCATCGAACTTCGCCTGCAGGGCGCGGCGGCGGCCTTCAGCAGCTCGCTGTCGTCCACGTTGTGGCCGATCCTGGCTGCCGTGGTGGTGATGTACATCGTGCTGGGCGTGCTCTACGAGAGCTTCATACATCCCATCACCATCCTGTCCACCCTGCCCTCGGCCACCGTCGGTGCGCTGGCTGCGCTGTGGGCAAGCGGACGCAGCCTGGACCTGATCGCGGTGATCGGCATCGTGCTGCTGATCGGGCTGGTGAAGAAGAACGCGATCATGATGATCGACTTCGCGCTGGACGCGCAGCGCACACGCGGCATGCCACCGCGCGAGGCGATCCACCAGGCCGCGCTGCTGCGCTTCCGGCCGATCCTGATGACCACGCTGGCCGCGCTGTTCGGCGCAGTGCCGCTGATGCTGGCCAGTGGTTCGGGTGCCGAACTGAGGCAACCGCTGGGCTGGGTGATGGTCGGCGGCCTGCTGGTCAGCCAGGTGCTGACCCTGTTCACCACGCCGGTGATCTACCTGGCCTTTGATCGCCTGCAGCGTGGCCGTGCAGCGGCCCCGGTGGTCGTTGACGAGGCGCGCGCGTGACCCCCATCGCGCGCTTGGCGCAGGCCTGCGTGCAGCGCCCGGTTGCGACGATCCTGCTGGCGGTGGCGCTGGTGCTGGCCGGCCTGCTGGCATTGCGCCTGTTGCCGGTGGCACCGCTGCCGCAGGTGGATTACCCGGCCATTGAAGTCAGCGCCAGCCTACCCGGCGCCTCGCCCGAATCGATGGCTGCCACCGTGGCCACACCACTGGAGCGTGCACTGGGCAGCCTGCCCGGCATCTCACGCATCGACTCGGCCAGCACCCAGGGCCAGACCCAGATCGAATTGAAGTTCGTGCTCGGCCGCGACATCGATGAAGCGGCACGTGAAGTGCAGGCCGCCATCAACCTTGCACGTGGGCAGCTGCCCAGTGGCATGCCCGGCATGCCGCAGTACCGCAAGGTGAATCCTTCGCAGGCGCCTATCCTTGCGCTGGCGCTGACTTCGGGTACGTTGTCGCCCGGCCAGCTGTATGACCTGGCCTCCACCGTGCTGGCGCAGAAGCTGTCGCAGGTACCGGGCGTGGGTGAAGTGCAGGTGGGGGGCAGTGCCTTGCCCGCCGTACGTGTATCGCTGGACCCGAATGCATTGAACCATGCAGGCCTGGCGCTTGAGGACGTGGCCCAGGCCATCGCGCGTGCCAATGCGGTGCGCCCGCTGGGCGCGGTGGGGGACGAGCGCCAGCTGTGGCAGCTGGAAGCGCCGCTGCAGCTACGCCAGGCCGCGCAGTACCGCGAACTGGCGTTGAAGTTCAGCGACGACCGCACGCTGCGGCTGGGCGATGTCGCCGCCGTTGCCGACGGGGTGGAAGACCGTTACGCCAGCGGCTTCCACAATGAACGCCCCGCCGTGCTGCTGATCGTCAGCCGCCAGCCCGGCGCCAACATCATCGCCACCGTCGATGCCATCCAGGCGCAGCTGCCGCAGCTGCACGCGCTGCTGCCGGCCAACGTCGACATGCGGCTGGTGATGGACCGCTCGCCGGTCATCCGCGCCACCCTGCACGAGGCCGAACTGACCCTGGTGCTGGCCATCGCCCTGGTGGTGCTGGTGGTGCTTGGCTTCCTCGGCCACTGGCGCGCGGCGCTGGTGCCCAGCGTGGCCATCCCGGTGGTGCTGTTCGGCACGCTGGCGCTGGTGGCGTTGATGGGCTTCTCGCTCAACACGCTTTCGCTGATGGCACTGATCGTAGCCGCGGTGCTGGTGGTGGACGATGCCATCGTGGTGCTGGAAAACATCGCGCGTCACCGCGAATTGGGCGCCGACCGCTGGCAGGCCGCGGTGCGTGGCGCGTCCGAAGTGGGCGCCACCCTGCTGTCGATGAACGTGGCGCTGGCGGTGGTGTTCGTCTCCATCCTGTTCCTGGATGATTTCGTCGAGCGCCTGTTCCGCGAATTCTCGCTGACCCTGGTGGCGGCGATGAGCGTGTCGGTGGTCGTTGCGCTCAGTCTGGTGCCGATGCTGTGCGCGCGCCTGTTCGTCGATGACGCGCAGCACGCCTCACGCTGGCAGCGTGGCAGCAACGCGCTGTTCGAGCGCGTGCGTGAGGCCTACCTGCGCACGCTGCAGGCCTGCCTGCGCCGGCTGCGCTGGCCGCTGCTGGCCTTCGTGGCGGTCATCGCGCTCAACGCCTGGCTGTTCCAGCAGGTGCCCAAGGGCGTGGTGCCCAAGCAGGACACCGCGCAGCTGCGTGGCTTCGCCCGTGGCGACGATGGCCTCTCGTTCCAAGCCATGCAGCCGAAGATCGATGCCTACCGCACGCTGCTGCTGTCCGACCCGGCCATCGAGGACATCATCGGCTACATCGGTGGCAGCAACGGGGTCAACAACGCCTTCATCATGATCAAGATGAAGCCGCTGGCCGAGCGCAAGGTGTCCAGCCAGGAGGTGATCGACCGCCTGCGCGCGCGCCTGCCCAAACTGCCCGGCGGCAACCTGTACCTGTGGGTGGACCAGGACATCCGCTTGGAAGGCGGCGGCAGCAGCGGCCAGTACGAGTTCCAGCTGCTGTCGGCGGACATGGCGCCGCTGCGCGAGTGGGCGCCGAAGGTCGGCGCCGCGCTGCGCGCCCTGCCCGAGCTGGTGGACGTGGAAGCACAGGGCGAGGCCGGCATGCGCCAGGTGGTGCTGGACATCGACCGCGAGGCCGCCGCGCGCCATGGCGTGGACCTGAAGACCGTGGCCAACATGCTCAACAACTCCTTCAGCCAGCGCCAGGTCGCCACCCTGTACGACAGCCTCAACCAGTACCGCGTGGTGATGGAGCTGGACCCGAAGCACACCCAGGACCCAGGCACCCTGGCGCGCCTGCAGGTGATCGATGGCAGTGGCCAGCGCATTCAGCTGTCGACCATCGCCAGCTGGCGCTACGGCATGGCGCCGGACCGCATCTACCACAGCGAGCAGTTCGCCTCGATCTGGATCCAGTTCTCGCTGGCGCCGGGCGTGGGCCTGGAACAGGCCACGCAGGCGATCAATGCCGCGATGGCGAAACTGATGCTGCCTCGTACGGTGCAGGCCAAGCTGTCCGGTGAAGCCGGTGGCCTGGACAGCCTGCGCGCGCGGCAGTTGTGGCTGGTGCTGGGCGCCACCCTGGCGGTCTACCTGGTGCTGGGGATTCTCTATGAGAGCTTCCTGCAGCCGCTGGTGATTCTGTCCACCCTGCCCTCGGCCGGCATCGGCGCGCTGCTGGCGCTGTGGGTGTTCGGCAACGAACTGAACCTGATCGCGTTGCTGGGGTTGTTCCTGCTGGTGGGCGTGGTGATGAAGAACACCATCCTGCTGGTCGATTTCGCCCTGGCCGGTGAGCGACGTGGCTTGAGTGCGCAGGATGCGGTGATGGACGCGGCACGATTGCGCCTGCGGCCGATCCTGATGACCTCGCTGGCGGCGCTGCTGGGCACCCTGCCGCTGATGCTGGCCAATGGCGAGGGCTGGGAGCTGCGGCAGCCGCTGGGCATCGCGATCGTGGGCGGGTTGCTGGTCAGCCAGTGGCTGACGCTGTACACGACGCCGGCGATGTACCTGGCGTTGGCGAGGGTGCGGAAAAAGAAGGCCATGTAGAGTCGAGCCATGCTCGACCGGGATCGGCCGTCAGTGGCGCACGACGAAACCGCCGGACCGACCGCTGGAGGGCGCCTGCAACTCCTCGTTGAAGGCGGCCTTGATGGCCTCGATCGCCACGTCACGGTCCATGCCGTGGCTGGTCGCCAGCGCGTCGGCTACGTGCTGGGCAACATCGGCCAGAATGCGCCCCCAGGCACGTTCCTCGCGGATACCGGGGCGATCATCATACATACCCACCTTCAGTGATGTGTGCAGCCCACGCTCGGCGATCCACACACGGATCATCTCGACGGACGATTCGTCGCGCTGTGCAGCGTCAGGGATGATCAATTCGTTCATGGCGGCAGCCGCAAGGACAGGATGCCGCATTGTGGCGCACATCCACGCGTGGCGTGGATCTACTGCGTCAGTCGAGCGTGGCTCGACTCTACAAAAACCGATATCACCACCCCGGCGATGTACCTGGCGCTGTCGCACTTACGCAGCGCCAGGCGCATCGCCGGTGCGGACGGGTCGGCCTCCAACTCCGACCGACCCTGATCGCGGCCGCACCCCCGCAGGCGCTGGCCGCCATCCACACACGTGCCGCAATCAAGCGGCTTCAGACACCTTTACTTCACGACGGGCGCGCACGGCCGCAGCCAGTCGCTCCAGCACCGTCACGGTGGTGTCCCAGTCGATGCAGCCATCGGTGATGCTCTGCCCGTAGACCAGCGGCTGGCCCTCCACCAGTTCCTGGCGGCCACCGACCAGATGGCTCTCGATCATCACACCAACGATGCGCTGTTCGCCGTCTTCCAACTGAACGGCGATGTCCTCGATCACCTTCGGCTGGTTGTCCGGGTTCTTCAGGCTGTTGGCGTGGCTGGCGTCGATCATCAGGCGGGTCGGCAGCTTGGCCTTGGCCAGCGCCTGGCAGGCCTCGGCAACACTGCCTGCGTCGTAGTTCGGCTGCTTGCCGCCGCGCAGGATCACATGGCAGTCCGGATTGCCGGTGGTCGAGACGATGGCGGTGCCGCCCTGCTTGGTGACCGACAGGAAATGATGCGGATTGGAGGCAGCCCCCACCGCGTCAGCAGCGATCTTGACGTTGCCATCGGTGCCGTTCTTGAAGCCGACCGGGCACGACAGCCCCGAGGCCAGTTCGCGGTGCACCTGGCTTTCGGTGGTGCGCGCACCAATCGCGCCCCAGGCCACCAGGTCGGCGATGTACTGCGGCGAGATCACATCGAGGAATTCGACACCGGCCGGCAGGCCAAGCTTGTTGATGTCGCGCAGCAGGCCGCGGGCGATGCGCAGGCCCTTGTCGATCCTGAAGCTGCCGTCCAGGTCGGGGTCGTTGATCAGGCCCTTCCAGCCCACCGTGGTGCGCGGCTTCTCGAAGTACACGCGCATGACGATTTCCAGTTCGCCGGCCAGCGCATCGCGCAGTGGCTTCAGGCGCTGGGCGTACTCGATGGCCGCATGCGGATCGTGGATCGAGCACGGGCCGACCACCACCGCCAGGCGGTCATCACGGCCGTGCAGGATCTGGTGCAGGGCCGCGCGCGAGGCGCTGACGGTGTCGGAGGCTTCATCGTCACACGGCAGCATCGCCAGCAGCTGGGCAGGCGGTGTCAGCGGTTCGATGGTGCGGATACGCAGGTCGTCGGTGTGCGGGGGCATTGCGGGGGGTCTCCGGAACGTTGGGGGTCCCCAGCGTGGCGGCATGAAAAAAGCCGCCAGGTTCGCTGGCGGCTTTCGGGAATGCGTCTGAAGCTTTCTTCAGGGTGAGCGCAGTCCTTCCTCCGCCAGAGGCTTCGGAAAGTAATACCAGTAAAAGCGGGTAGCGGCTGCGTTCATGGGATGTATTGATAGCACAGCTTTTGCGCAGTGCAAAATGTTTCATCCGCAACTGGGGACACGGTTCAGCGAGGTGCGCGCCGGCGCGGTCCATGCGGCGGCAACCACGCGAAGTCGCTCATCTGCCATGCACTTCCACATCCAGCAGCAGGCCTTCATGGATGTCGGCCCAGCGCTCCAGCACGCGGCCCAGCTCCTGCCGGGCCTCGTCCAGCTGCTCGGGGTTGAGCAACGAGCGCGCGGTGTAGAGATCGGAGACCAGCCGCCGCAGGACCGCTTCGGGAATGGCCACCGACGGCCCCTCCTGTTCCGGCAACTGCAACGCCGGGGTTTCACCCAGAGGGCCGAACAGCGTGACCTGGAGCGTGCTCTGCATGATCAACTTCCCTGCGGACGGACATGGGCAATGCACTGTTTACCGTGTCTGGGTGACAGGCGCATGTGCCATGCCCGCTTGAATGGCCGGGGCTAGCCGGTCAGCGGCCGGCACTACCGCAGCGAACGCAGTGCGCGCTTGCGGATGTAGGCGTTGGCGGCACCGGGGTGCTCGTGCTGCCAGCGCACGCACAGGTCACGCAGCCACTGCGGCTGCGTCTTGCCGGCATCGTTGAGCCAATTGCCGACCGAGTCCTGCACATAGCGTTCAGGGTCGTCGGCCAGTGCTTCCAGCAACGGCAATGCCTGTTGCGGATGCTGCTTGAACGGCGCGATGTGCGTGGCCCACACGCCGCGCGGACGCAGTGCTTCGCAGGCGAACCGGCGCAGGTAGGGTGATGTTTCCTGTGTCCACCGTTGCAGGTGCTCAAGCGCCTGCAGCGGCGCGGTAACAATGTCCGCGCGCAGCGCCAGCCACGCCCATTCGCGCACACCGAAGTGCGGGTCATCGGCCAGCGTGCGCATCTGCTGCAGCTTCTCTGCCAGGGTTGCGCGGGAATCACTGCCGATCAGGTAGCAGGCCCAGCCGCGCACGGTATCGGAGTTGTGATGCTGCCAGAGCGCAGGCGCGCCCTGCCCCGCTTCACGCAGCAGTTGCGCGGCCAGGGCCATGCGCAGCGTGATGCCCTTGCCTGAGGCGTCCCGCATCCGTTGCAGCACTTCCGGTGCAAGCACAGGCGCCACCACCTGCAGCAGCACAACGAAATCCACTGCCAGGCATTCGGCCAGATGGGTCGTCGCAACGCGGCCGCTGCTGAGCGCGTGCAGGCGTTGCGTGGTCATCGCGCTCATGCCCCGCGCCCGGCGTCGGTGTGCTGCCAGACCTTATGCAGCAGCTGCGAAAGCTGCTGCTGCTCGCTCGCATCCAGGCCATCGAACAGGCCACCGATCCACTGCGTGTGCTGTTCGAACACTACCTCTGCCAGGCGCCTACCCTGTGCGGTCAGGACGATCTGAAGGCGACGGCCATCTTCCGCATCGCCGCGACGCTGTAGCAGGCCTTCGCGTTGCAGGCCATCGAGCAGGCCGCTGATGGTGGCGCGGGTGACGCCCGCGCGTTCGGCCAGCGCATGCGGCGGCAGCGTGCCACCGGCCCCGTGCAGCAGGAACAGCACGATGAAGCGGCCTTCGCTGAGTCCATGCGGCGCCAGCCGGGTGGCGCAGTCGCGATCGATCGTCGAAGACAACGACAGCAACTGGAAGCACAGATGCAGCTGGGCGACGTTGCCGTGGCCACATCGCCGGGCCTCCTCCAGAAGGGCCGCATGCTTTACCTCAAGCATGATGATTTCCAATATGTTTAGGCGCCTAATCATATTGATACGGGGATGGAAAGCAAGACTGCCGGGGGCCTGCCGTCGGCCCTCGCCGGGCTCCCCCTGGCGCAAGGAGCTCGAAGCAGCCGAAGCTGCGGTAGCATCGCGCCACGTCCTGCCAGGAGGTCCACGCATGCGCCGTGCTGCCCTGTTGTTGCTGACGCTGTTGCCGCTGGCCGTACTGGCCGCACCACCCCCGGTACCCTCGCCGGCCCGCATCGATGCCGAAGCGCAGCGCCTGATGCGGGCCGCACAGGCGCGTGGCATGGCGCTGGCGGTGATCGATGGCGGCAAGGTGGTGCACGTGGCCGCCTATGGCGAACGCAATGCCGCAGGCGAGCCGCTGCGCACCGACACCGTGATGTACGCCGCCTCGCTGACCAAGATGGCGTTCGGTCATCTGGTCGCACAGCTGGCACAGGATGCGCGGATCGGGCTGGACGCCAGCATCGCCACAGCTCTGGACAAGCCGCTGCCGGACTACCCGCCCGAGCCGAAGAAGTACGCCGACTACAGCGTGCTGGCCGATGACCCGCGCTGGCGCCAGCTCACCCCGCGCCTGCTGCTCAACCACGCCAGTGGCTTTGCCAACTTCGGGTTCCTCGAACCGGACGGCCGGCTGAAGTTCCACTTCGATCCGGGCAGCCGCTATGGCTATTCCGGCGAAGGGTTGATCCTGCTGCAGTTCGTGATCGAACGCGGGCGGCTGGGCGAGGATGTGGGCGCGTTGATGCAGCAGCGGGTGTTCGACCGCTTCGGCATGACCCGCACCAGCATGATGTGGCGCGAGGATTTCGCCGGCAATCTGGCCGATGGCTGGACCGCGCAGGGCGCCGCCGAGCCGCACGATGAGCGCAGTCGCGTGCGCGCGGCCGGCTCGATGGATACCACCATCGGCGACATGGCCCGCTTCGCCGCCGGCTATGTGCGTGGCGACGGGCTGTCTGCATCGATGCGCAGGGAGCTGGTGCGGCCGCAGCTGCCGATCACCACTGCCAGCCAGTTCCCCACCCTGCAGCCGGAGCTGCCGCCTGCACAACGGCACCGGGACCTGGCGGCGGGGCTGGGCGTGGTGACCTTCCAGGGCCCGCAGGGTGCCGGCTTCTACAAGGGCGGCCACGATGATGCGGTGGGCAATACGCTGGTGTGCATCGAACAGGGCCAGCGCTGCGTGGTGATCCTGGGCAACGATGTACGTGCCGAGGCGGCGTTCCCGGCGTTGGTGCGCTTCGTGCTGGGTGAAACCGGCGCGCCCTGGGAATGGGAGTACGGGGCGAAGAAGCCGTTCGTGCGTTGACTGCATCGCCCACCACGCCCACAAAAAAAACCCCGCCTTGCGGCGGGGTTCTTCATTGCTTCGGGAATGCGTGGACTTAGAAGTCCATGCCGCCCATGCCACCCATGCCGCCCATGCCACCGGCGCCACCCATGGCCGGCTCGTCCTTCTTCGGAGCTTCAGCAACCATGGCTTCGGTGGTGATCATCAGGCCAGCGATCGAGGCAGCGTTCTGCAGCGCCGAACGGGTCACCTTGGTCGGGTCCAGGATGCCGAACTGCAGCATGTCGCCGAACTCGCCGGTGGCGGCGTTGTAGCCGAAGCTGCCGGTGCCTTCCTTGACCTTGTTGATGATGACCGACGGTTCTTCACCGGCGTTGGCGACGATTTCGCGCAGCGGGGCTTCCATCGCACGCAGGGCGATCTGGATGCCGTGGTTCTGGTCTTCGTTGGCGCCCTTCAGGCCAGCCAGCGAGGTGACCGCACGCACCAGGGCAACGCCGCCGCCCGGGACCACGCCTTCTTCAACGGCTGCACGGGTGGCGTGCAGGGCGTCGTCGACGCGATCCTTCTTTTCCTTCATTTCGATTTCGGTCGAGGCGCCAACCTTGATCACGGCAACGCCGCCGGCCAGCTTGGCCACGCGTTCCTGCAGCTTCTCGCGATCGTAGTCGGAGGAGGTGTCCTGGATCTGGGTCTTGATCTGGCCGACGCGTGCGTCGACGGCAGCCTTGTCACCCACGCCATCGATGATGGTGGTGTTTTCCTTGGAAACCTGCACCTTCTTGGCGCGGCCCAGGTCCTTGATGGTGGCCTTCTCCAGCGACAGGCCCACTTCTTCGGAGATCACGGTACCGCCGGTCAGCACGGCCATGTCTTCCAGCATCGCCTTGCGACGGTCGCCGAAGCCCGGTGCCTTGACGGCCACGACCTTGACGATGCCACGGATGGTGTTGACCACCAGGGTCGCCAGCGCTTCGCCTTCGACTTCTTCGGCAACGATCAGCAGCGGCTTGCCGGCCTTGGCGACGCCTTCCAGCACCGGCAGCAGGTCACGGACGTTGGAGATCTTCTTGTCGTGCAGCAGGATGAACGGGTCATCCAGGTCAGCGGTCTGCGACTGCTGGTTGTTGATGAAGTACGGGGACAGGTAGCCGCGGTCGAACTGCATGCCCTTGACCACGTCCAGCTCGTTGTCCAGGCCCGAGCCTTCTTCAACGGTGATCACGCCTTCCTTGCCGACTTCCTTCATCGCGTCAGCGATGATCTGGCCGATCGACTCGTCCGAGTTGGCCGAGATGGTACCGACCTGGGCGATCGCCTTGTCGTCGGCGGTCGGCTTGGAGATGTTCTTCAGCTCGGCAACGGCGGCCACGACGGCCTTGTCGATACCACGCTTGAGGTCCATCGGGTTCATGCCGGCGGCAACGGCCTTGGCACCTTCGCGGATCAGGGCCTGGGCCAGCACGGTGGCGGTGGTGGTGCCGTCGCCGGCGTCGTCGTTGGTGCGCGAAGCAACTTCCTTCACCATCTGCGCGCCCATGTTCTCGAACTTGTCAGCCAGTTCGATTTCCTTGGCGACGGAGACGCCGTCCTTGGTGATGGTCGGAGCGCCGAAGCTCTTTTCCAGCACGACGTTGCGGCCCTTCGGGCCCAGGGTGGCCTTGACGGCATTGGCGAGAACGTTGACGCCGCGCACCATGCGCGAACGGGCGTCTTCACCGAAACGAATATCCTTGGCAGCCATTGCGATTACCTCGATGTTTGCGCCGGGCCGGGCCCGGCGACGAAAGGGGATGTCTTACAGGAAAGCAGGTCGCGCCGAGGCTCAGCCGATGACGGCGAGCACGTCGTCTTCGCGCAGGACCTTGTACTCGACGCCTTCGCTCTTGTACGAGCTGCCGGCGTACTGGCCGTAGATGACCTTGTCGCCAACCTTCAGCGACGGCGCGCGCACGCTGCCGTTGTCCAGCGGCTTGCCCGGGCCGACGGCCACGACTTCACCCTTGGTGGACTTTTCCTTGGCCGAATCCGGAATGACGATGCCACCGGCGGAGATTTCGTCGGCTTCGATCGGCTTGACCACAACGCGGTCGTGCAGCGGCTTGATGCTCATGAGAGACCTCTTAAGTTATTGATTGGTCTGAAAAAGTCTGGCGATGTTAGCACTCACCCCAGGTGACTGCCAGCATTGCTCGCGAAAAAGCCCGACGAATCGGGAGCAGGACAGAGATGGAGCTGCCCCAGGGCCTTTCAAGGCCGCCGCCGGAAAAAATTTCATCGTGCCGGAGCCGGACACCCACGTCCGCGTGAAGACTGCGCGTCGCGTGCGGTGCGGCATCCCCACAGGGGAATCCTCGACATTTGGTGATCCGCGTCGCACTGTCAGATATCTGACGTTCATTTACGACAAAGTGTCACTGGATCGGCCTTAGGCTCGGCCGCGCATTCCCAATCACAAGGAGTAGTCGATGCGATTGCTGTCCCCGCTTGCCGCCGCCTGCCTGCTGGCGCTGGCCGCCGCGCCGGCCCAGGCCGAGGTCTTCATCAACGAACTGCACTACGACGACAGCACCCCGGCCGGTGACGTCGGCGAAGCGATCGAGGTCGTGGCCACCGCCGGCGAGGACCTGTCCGGCTACCGCCTGTACCTGTACAACGGCGCCAACGCCTCGGCCGCGGTGGTCTACGCCAACAACCCGGTGCCGGCCGGCACCGCCGCCGGCTGCGGCAGCGCCACCATCGCGTTGGTCAACTACCCGACCAACGGCCTCCAGAACGGCCCGAACGACGGCATCGCCCTGGTCGATGCCAGCGGCAAGGTGGTCCAGTTCCTCAGCTATGAGGGCGCCATCACCGCTTCCGGTGGCCCCGCTGCCGGGATGACCAGCCAGAACATTCCGGTGGCCGAGACCAACAGCACGGCGCCGGGCACCTCGCTGCAGCTGACCGGCAGCGGCAGCCAGTACGCGCACTTCACCTGGGCCGAGTCGGCCAGACAGACATTCGGCAGCTGCAACAACGGCCAGACCTTCAGCGGCGGTGGCACCCCGGGCCCGAACACGCCGCCGTCGGTGTCCACCACCACCCCGGCGCAGGGCAGCACCACCTTCCCGGCCGCCGCCGATCTGGAAGTGGTGTTCAGCGAGACGGTGAACCTGGCCAGCGGCGCCTTCGCGCTGAGCTGTGGCACCTCCGGCAGCGTGCCGCTGACCTTCCCGGCCAACGGACGCAGCGTGAAGCTGTCCACCAACACCGCGCTGGTGGCCGGCGAGGCCTGCCGCTTCGACATCCGCGCCGCGCGCATCACCGACCTGCAGGGCGCGCACCCGGCCGCCGACAGCCGCATCGCCTTCACCGTGGCCAGCACCGGCGGCAATCCCGACCCGGGCAACCCGGGCGTGCCGGCCGGCTACTACGCGAAGGTGAACACCTCCAGCCCCAGCCAGCTGCGCTGCTCGCTGCATGCCACCATCAAGGGTCATACCGCGTACCCGTACAGCGGCTCGGGCACCAGCACCTGGACCATCCTGGAGATCGCCGACGAGGATCCGAACAACAGCGGCAGGATCCTGGATGCGTACCGCAACCGCAGCTACGCCAAGGTGACCGATCGCGCCGGCAGCGGCAGTGGCCTGAAGTACAACCGCGAGCACACCTGGCCGAACTCGCTGGGCTTTGCCAGCACCACCGGTGACAAGGGCCTGCCGTATGCGCCCTACACCGACACCCACATGCTGTACCTGACCGACGCGCAGTGGAACGCCGACCGTGGCAACAAGCCGTTCGCCAAGTGCGACGCCAACTGCGGCGAGCGCGCCACCGAAGCCAACAACGGCCAGGGCGGTGGCAGCGGCGGCTACCCCGGCAATTCCAACTGGGTGCGCACGCCGGACGGCAACGCCGGCACCTTCGAGGTGTGGGGCAAGCGCAAGGGCGACATGGCGCGTGCAGTGATGTACATGGCGATCCGCTACGAGGGCGGCAAGGATGCGACCACCGGCCAGTCCGAGCCGGACCTGGAGCTGACCGACGACCGCAGCAAGATCGTCAAGACCAGCAGCTCGCCGGCCTACATGGGCCTGCTTTCGACGCTGATCGATTGGCACCTGTCCGACCCGCCGGATGACGCCGAGCGCTCGCGCAATGACGTGATCTACTCGTTCCAGGGCAACCGCAACCCGTTCATCGACCACCCCGAGTGGGCCACCCCGGCCCTGTTCACCTCGGCCAAGCCGGCCACCTGCCAGCTGGCCAACTGACCGCGCAACGCAGCGGTGCACTGCCGCCGCCGGGCCCTGGCCCGGCGGCGGCCCTATACTCGACGGTCATGTCGACCCTCGATCCCGTCCTGCTGCTGTTGACCACCTGCCCGGACCGGGCCAGTGCCGAGCGCATCGCGCACGCGCTGGTCGGCGAGCGCCTGGCTGCGTGCGTGACCCGACTCTATGGCGCGCAGTCGACCTACCGCTGGCAGGGCGAGGTGACCACCGACAGCGAGCTGCAGCTGCTGGTGAAAACCACCGCGAGCCGCGTCGATGACGCGATTGCCCGGATCGTCGAACTGCATCCGTATGAACTCCCGGAGTGCATCGCGGTCGAAACCCGGGCCGGCCTGCCGGCGTATCTGGACTGGATCCGGGCACAGACCCGGGAGGACACTGATTGAAGACTCTGTTTGCGCGTGGCGCCGCCTTGTGCGCCCTGTTGTGGCTCTCGTTGCCGGCCTTCGCGCTGGATGAGAAGGACCTGCTGCCGGTGGACCAGGCGTTCGCGCTGACCGCCACCGCCCCCGAACGTGGCCAGGTGCAGCTGCAGTTCAAGATCGCACCGGGCTATTACCTGTATCGCCACCGCACCAGCGTCAAGGCGGACCCCGCATTCAACGCCGGCACGCTGCAGATGCCCAAGGGCGACAGGCACCACGACGATTTCTTCGGCGAGGTTGAAACCTATCGCGAGCGCCTGCAGGCCACCCTGCCCGGCACACCCACCGATGCGGCCGGCACCATCAGCGTGGAAGTGCGCTACCAGGGTTGCGCCGATGCCGGTGTCTGCTACCCGCCGCAGAAGCGCGTGGTGCAGGTCACCCTGCCGGGCGGCGGTACGCCGGCTGCGGCACCCGCGGCGCGTACCAGTGCCGGCAACCCGTTCAACAATCCGCTGGCCGGTGCCGGCAGCACGGGCGGCCTGCGCCTGCCGGGTGCGGCCAGCAACAGCCAGGCGCTGCCGCTGCCGTCGGAACAGGCCTTCGGCTTCGATGCCATCGCCAGCGACGGCAACACCCTGCTGCTGCGTTTCAGCCCGGCCCCGGGCTACTACCTGTATCGCGACCGCACTTCGCTGAAGCTGGAAGGCAGCGCCGGCGTGCTGGCTGACAAGCCGCGTTGGCCGGCCGCGCAGTCGCATCGCGATGAACATTTCGGCGATGTCTCGGTGTACTTCAACCAGGTGGAAGTGCCGCTGCCGCTGCGCCGCACCGTCAGCGAGGCGGTCGACAGCACCCTGGTGGTGACCTTCCAGGGCTGCCAGACCGATGGCATCTGCTACCCGCCGATGACGCGCCGGGTGAAGCTGTCGATTCCGGCCGGCAAGGCCAACGCCAGCGCCGACCAGGCACCGCCGCGCAACGAGGTGATCAGCCCGCTGGCCGCTGGCAGTGGCGCCCCGCGCGAAGCGGCCAACGGCGCTCCGCTGCGCCTGCTGCCGACCGTGCCCAACGACGGAGCTGCCCGCCCGGCCGCCGCAGGCGCTGAGGGCGCAGGCAATGAATTCGCCACCGATGCGCAGGGTGACAACGCGCTGCGCACGCGCCCGCCGGCGACCACCCCGAACCCGGACCGTTCATTCGTCTGGGTACTGTTGCTGGCGCTGGCCGGCGGCCTGGTGCTGAACCTGATGCCGTGCGTGCTGCCGATCCTGTCGCTGAAGGTGCTGAGCCTGGCGCAGAGTGGCGAAAGCCCGCAGCGCGCGCGCAGCCATGCGCTCTGGTACACGCTGGGCGTGCTGGTCGCGTTCGCGGTGATCGGCGCGCTGATGGTGGGCCTGCGCGCGATCGGCAACGCGGTCGGCATCGGCTTCCAGCTGCAGCATCCGGGTGTGGTGGCGGCGCTGGCCTACATCATGTTCGCGGTGGGCCTGAGCCTGTCCGGCGTGTTCACCCTGGGCGGCGGCATCGGCAACCTCGGCCAGTCGCTGGCCAGCCGCAGCGGCCCGGCCGGTGATTTCTTCACCGGTGCGCTGGCCTGCGTGGTCGGCAGTGCCTGTGTCGGCCCGTTCATGGGCGGTGCCATTGCCTACGCCTTCATTGCCCCGCCGTTGAAGGCGATGACCGTGTTCCTGTTCCTCGGCCTGGGCCTGGCCCTGCCGTTCCTGCTGATCGGCTTCGTGCCGGCGCTGGCGCGCCGCCTGCCCAAGCCGGGCCCATGGATGGAAACGCTCAAGCACGTGCTGGCCTTCCCGATGTATGCCACCGCGCTGTGGTTGCTGTGGGTGCTGGGCAAGCAGCGTGGCGTGGATGGCATGGCGCTGGTGCTGGGCGGCCTGCTGCTGCTCGCCTTCGGCCTGTGGCTGTTCGAGCGCAACCGCTGGACCGGCTCGCGCGCGGTGACGCTGCTGGGCGTGCTGCTGGCCATCGGCGCACTGGTGCCTGCCTGGGGCGTAACCCAGCTGGCAGCGCCGACGCGTGCCGCACAAGCGGCCAGCGAGAACGTGGTCGAGTATTCGCCGCAGCTGCTGGACCGCCTGCGCGCCGACAACCGCGTGGTATTCGTCAACATGACCGCCGACTGGTGCGTGAGCTGCAAGGCCAATGAGCGCGCGGTGCTGTCGCGACCGGAGTTCAAGGACCTGCTCAAGCGCACCAACGCGGTGTACATGCGCGGCGACTACACCAATGTGGACCCGCAGATCACTTCGTTCCTGGAAGAGCACAAGGCGGTGGGCGTGCCGCTGTACGTGGTGTACGGCCCCGGCGCACCGCCGACCGTGCTGCCGACCCTGCTGACCCAGGCGGTGGTCGAGGAAGCGCTGCTGCGCACCGCACGATGAAGTGGCAACGGCCAGCGCTGCTGTGGACAGCGGTGCTGGCCGCCGGCCTGGGCCTGTGGGCCGGGCATCGACTGACACCAGGGCCCGCTGCATCGATCGCACCACCGGCGGCTGCCGCGAAGCCGTCCCTGCGGGCGGGCGATCCGATGCCCGCGCTGTCGCTGCCCGACCTTGAAGGACGCGCACTGGATCTGCGCCAGCACTTCGCCGGCCGCCCGCTGCTGATCAACGTGTGGGCCAGCTGGTGTGGGCCCTGCATCGAAGAAATGCCCGAACTGGCTCGTTTCGCCCGCCTCCAGGGCAGCGACGGCGTGCAGGTGCTGGGCCTGGCGCTGGACACCCCGGACGACGTGCGTGGTTTCCTGCAGCGGGTTCCGGTGGACTACCCGATCGTGATCGAGACCCCGGGCCCGCGCGATGCCAGCGTACAGCTGGGCAATGCGCAGGGCCTGCTGCCCTACAGCGTGCTGTTCGATGCGCAGGGGCGGATGGTCAAGGCGAAGCTGGGGCCGTTCGCCCACGGCGAGATCGACCGCTGGGTGAAGTGAGGGTTCGGCAGGGTTGCACCCTGCACCTGCAGAGGCCACCGCAACAGCCAGAGCCAAAGCGGCTTTCTGTGGGATGGCGGGGCGGTGTGGCTGTGCAGGACACGCCGTAAACC
>NZ_JASJSU010000049.1:0-29053 GCF_030237045.1 Stenotrophomonas maltophilia group sp. Smal17 | reverse complement strand
CCTGCACCCGCAGAGGCCTGAGCAACGGCAAAAGCCGGGCTACTGAAAGCCGGGCTACTGAGGGTTGGCAGGCTGGGTCCGGTGGCAGGGGACGCCGTGAACCCGTCCATGGGAGCTTGGTCGCGGCATCCATGCCGCTCACACCCCTGCCACCGGACCCACCCCGCCTTCGACAGTTTCCCGCGATCTTTCAGAACGGCGTGGGTCGGATCGAAACCGGCTTTTGTAGAGTCGAGCCATGCTCGACTGCTGTTTGCCCTGAAACGCAGAACGCCCACCAAAGGGCGGGCGTTCCTCTTTTAAATCAGCAATTTGGAAACAATCAGGGCGAACAGCGGATCTCCGCCTGCAGCGCGCCGCGCCGCAGGCACTCGCCGAACAGGCTGCCCTGCCGGCTCGGCAGGGGCTGGATGTTCGCCAGCTCACCTGCGCCCGTCGGGCTCTTCCGCGAGGCCAGGGCCCGCAGGTCCCCCTCCAGCTGCGCGTGATCGATCACATGGCAACGATCGACCTGCAACCGGTACTGCGCCTTCCCGATCCGGGCGCTGTGCAGCGCCGGATCACTCTGGCAACCCGCCAGCAGGAGCGCGCTCAACGCTCCTGCGGCGGCTCGCTTCATGCCATCGCCCTGGACTGCTCCAGCTCCACCTGCAGCGTGCTGGCCAGCTCGTCGCGCGACACTTCGAACTGCTGCTCGCGCAGCAGGTCCTTCACCGCCACCACGCCGCGGGCCAGCTCGTCCTCGCCCGCCAGCACCACGAAGCGGATGCCGGCCTTGGCCGCGTACTGGAACTGCTTGCCGATCTTCTTCGGCTCCATCTGCACTTCGGTGTTGATCCCACCGGCACGCAGGCGGCGGGCGATATCCAGCGACTGCGGCATGCCCTGCTCGTCCATCAGCGCGACCAGTGCCTGCACGCTGCTGCCTTCGATGCCATCGATCAGGCCAGCCTCGCGCAGCTGCCAGAACAGGCGCGACAGGCCGATGGAGATGCCCACGCCCGGCAGCTTGGACTTGCTGTAGTGGCTGGCCAGGTCTTCGTAACGGCCGCCCGAGCAGATCGAGCCGATCTGCGGGTGGTCGGTCAGCGTGGTCTCGTAGACGGTGCCGGTGTAGTAATCCAGGCCGCGGGCGATGGAGAAATTCAGGCAGTACGCGGATTCCGGCACGCCCAGCGCCTGCACCAGCTGCAGCACTTCGCGCAGCTCGGCCACGCCGGTACGCAGGGTTTCCGACGAAGCCGCACCGGCCTCCAGCGCGGCCAGCTGCGCCAGCGCATCGGCATGGCTCTGCGAACGCACGGCGACGAAGGCCAGGATCTTCTCGACCTGCTCGGCCGGAATGCCGAAGCCCTCGCCCACCAGCGTCTCGCGCACGTAATCGGCACCGCGCTTGTCCAGCTTGTCCACTTCACGCAACACCGCCAGCTGGCGCTCGCCCTCGGCCACGCCCAGGCTTTCGAAGAAACCGCGCATCAGCTTGCGGTTGTTCAGCTGGATGCTGAAGTCACCAATCCGCAGTTCCGAGAACACCGCGTGGATGACCGCCAGTACTTCGGCGTCGTAACGCACGCTCAGGCTGTCCTTGCCGATCACGTCGATGTCGCACTGGTAGAACTCACGGAAACGGCCACGCTGGGCGCGCTCGCCGCGATAGACGCGCTGCATCTGGTAGCGGCGGAACGGGAACGTCAGTTCATGCTCGTGCTCGGCGACATAGCGCGCCAGCGGCACGGTGAGGTCGAAGCGCAGCGCCATTTCCGGCAGCGAGCGGTCGCCCGATTCGGCGGCATTGGCCAGCGCACCGGTGGACTGCACGAAGTACACCTGGCGCTCGGTCTCGCCACCGGACTTGGTCAGCAGCACGTCGGACAGCTCGAACACCGGCGTCTCCACCGGCAGGAACCCGAAGCGCTCGTAGTTGCGGCGGATCACGTCCAGCATGCGCTGGAACGCAATCTGCTCGCGCGGCAGCAGTTCAAGGGTGCCGGGCGGGGTACGGGGCTTGATCACGGGCGGAACTCCTGCTGGAACGGGACGTGGGAGGGGGCGACATTCTAGCGCCCCCGCCTCGGGCAGGGTCGAACGGCCGCTTGAAGTATCATAAGGCCCTCCCCGACCGCGATACGCCCCCGCAACATGTCACGGCCTTCCGGCGCTCCGCCCGCCAACAACGATCCCGCCTCGCCGTCCTGCCCCACGCTGGACTGCCTGCACTGCTCGGTTCGCCACCTGGCGGTGTGCTCGGCGCTGTCGCCCGACGAAGTGCAGGCGTTGGAGCAGGTCACTGTTTCACAGCAGGTCAGCATGGGCAGCACATTGGCCCGCACCGGCGAAGAGCGTGACCATGTCTATACATTGACCGCCGGGGCGCTGCGCCTGGTGCGCACCCTGGCCGACGGCCGCCGCCAGATCAACGGTTTCGTGCTGCCCGGGGACTACCTCGGCCTCAGCAGCAGCGATCATCACCGCTACGACATCGAGGCGATCGCCGACAGCCGCGTGTGCCGCGTCGCACTGCCGCAGATGAAGGTGTTGCGCAGCCGTTTCCCGCACCTGGAGCGCAAGCTGCTGCAGCGCGCCTGCCAGGAACTGGATGCCGCGCAGGACGCCGCATTGGCACTGGCGCGCCTGCAGCCGGCCGAGAAGCTGGCCGACTTCCTGCTGCGCCTGGCCGCGCGCGAGGCCCGCCTCGGCGGTGACGGCCTGCGCGTATCGCTGCCGATGGGCCGCGGCGACATCGCCGACCATCTCGGCCTGACCATGGAAACGGTCAGCCGCACCTTCACCAAGCTGCGCCAGCAGGGCCTGATCGCCCTGCCCCACCTGAACGTGGTGGAGATCCTCGACGAGGACGGGCTGCGCGAGCTGGCCGGTGAAGGGTTGATCTGACCGCATCGCGGTTCATGGGATTGCCGGCCAGCGGCCGGCACTACCGTTGAGTGGTTACATCCAGCCCGGCACCACGAATACCAGCCAGGCCAGCAGCGGCCCCAATGCCACCACCAGGCCGCTGTAGACCAGGAAGCGGCGGAACAGGGTCTCGCGTTCTTCCTTGGCGGCCGACGCCACCACCAGTGCGCCATTGGTCGAGAACGGGCTGACATCGACGATGGTGGATGACACCGCCAGCGCACAGATCACGCCGGCCGCGCTGAGGTGGCCCTGCATCAGGAACGGCACCGCCAGCGGGATGGTGGCGCCCAGCACGGCGGCCGACGAGGCGAATGCGGAGACGATGCCACCGACGTAGCAGACCAGCAGTGCACCGAGCAGCGGGATGCCGATATCGGATACACCATTGCCGATGAAGTCCACCGCACCGGCATGTTCCAGTACGCCGATGTAGGTCACCACGCCGCAGATCAGCAGCACGGTGGACCAGCTGATGCCATCGACCGCCCCCTTCTGGCTCTGCGGCGACAGCAGCGCCAAGACCACCGCCACGGTGATCGAGACCAGGCCGACGTTGAGGTTGTAGATCAGCGCGGCCACGCCCAGGCCAAGCAGGCCGATCAGGGTGAACAGCCGCTCGCGGGTCAGGTTCACCGCATCCAGTGCCGCCGGATCATTGGACAGGGTGCCACCGCCGGCGGCGACCAGTGCGCCATGGCCTTCGATCGCAAACTGGCGTGACGATGCCTGCGGGCCGCCGGCCATCGCCAGCTCGGCATTGCCGATCGTTCCCGCTGCGGTGATCGAGCCGCGACGCAGCAGGGCGATGCCTCCGAAGGCGAAGAAGCAGATCGTCGCCATCATCAGGTTGAAGCCCAGGCTGGTCAGGAACACCGCCATCTCGGTTACTTCCAGCCCGGCTTTCTGCACCACGCCATTGGTGATGCTGCCGTACACGCTGATCGGCGAGAAGCCGCCCGCCTGCGCACCATGAATGACCAGCAGGCCCATCATCAGCGGATTGATGTTGTACTGCTTGGCAAAGCGCAGGGCGACCGGGCCGATGATGGCGACCGCGGCGGGGCCCAGCGCACCGAACGCGGTGAGCACCGCGGTGATCACGAACATCACCCACGGAATGGCCACGATATGGCCGCGCACCGCTTTCACTGCCCAGTGCACCAGCAGGTCGATGGTGCCGTTCTTCTGCGCGATGGCGAACAGATAGGTGATGCCGACCAGGGTCAGGAACAGATCGCCTGGAAAGCCGGCCAGGACTTCCTTGCCTCCCATGTCGACCCATAGCCCGCCGATGATGAAGGCCAGCGCGAAAGCGACGGCGCCCATGTTGATCGGCATTGCCGTGGCGACGATGAACATGATCACCAGGCCGATGATCGTTGCGATTTGTGGACTCATGCGCCCTCCCAGACACGTGACTCACGTACAGCGCGGATGGAGACCCGCCATCCCGGGGTAAGGCGACGTACGGCGTGTTGCGTGATACGTACTGCTCGAACCCGTTACTGCAGCCGCTCCAGCGCACTGCGGACCCACGCCGCGGCACCCTCAAGGCTCTGGAACTCTTCCACCGCGCGCACTTCGCAGCACGGATAGGACGGCGCGACCATGCGCGCCAGCGCGCTGCCCGGGCCCAGCTGCAGGAACACCCGTGCGCCGCGCTCGAAGGCCTGGCGCATCACCTGCGCCCACTCGATGGTCTGTGCCAGCTGCGCCGACAGCGTGTGCACCACGGCGGCGCCATCACGCACCGGGCGGGCATCGACGCCGGCCAGCAGGGGCAGCCGCGGCGCATGCACCTGCGCGGCCCGCAGCGCTGCGGCAAACGGTGCTTCCGCACCGGCCAACAGCGGCGTGTGTGCGGGCACATGGACCGGCAATGGACGGATTTCCGCGCCGCAGGCCTGCGCGTCTGCCGCCAACGCGTGCAGCGACGGCTGTGCACCGCCCACGATGAAGTGGTCATGGCCATTGGCGATGGCGATGAAGGCGCCATGCGTGTCGCACAACCGCTGCGTGGCATCGCGGTCCAGCCCCAGCACTGCCTGCAGCCCGGCATCGCGGGGGCTGGCGGCGTCCATCAGGCGCGCGCGCTGCGCAGACAGTGCCAGGCAGGTGGTGGTGTCGAAGCTGCCGGCGATGGCGTGCGCGGCGAGCTCGCCGATGCTGTAGCCGGCGATCACCGTCGGCGTCGGCAACACCTCGCGCAGGCCCTGCCAGTGCGCCAGGCTGGCTGCGCACAGCAGGGGCTGCGCCTGCACATTGTCGAAACGGTCGTCGGCCGCCGCAGCGGCGAACACATCGCGGCCCAGCAGTTCGCCGATGGCATCGAGCAGCGGCTGTGCGGCGGCAAGGCCGCGCACGCGATCGAACATCGCCGGATGCTGTGCGCCTTGTCCGGGACAGAGCAGGGCCAGGCTCATGAGCCCTCCTGATGCAACAGGAACACGCTGCAGGCGAGCAGGTCGGCGCTGCCGCCGGGGCTCAAGCGACGCACGACGAAGGCATCGGCGATCTGTCGCAGGCGCGGCCGCCAATCGTGCGCGAAGGCGCCGCCGTCGGCCAGGAAACGGTGGGCCTGCTGCCGTGCCCAGCGCAGGCCTTCAGCGCCTCCGCGATGCAGCAGGTTGAGGTCTTCGGTGTGTGCGACCAGCTGCATCAGCGTGTGGCACATCGCGGCTTCGCGTGACAGGCCATTGGCCAGCGCGTGGCGCAGGGTGGGCAACGCCACCTCGCGCAGCAGCGGATAGCCTGCAGCGGCGTGTTCGCGCACGCCGGGCACGTTGTGCCGGACGCGCGCACGTTGGCCTGGGCTGCCTGCATCCAGCGGGGCATGTGCGAAGTGCCCCGCCCAGCGACGTACCTCCAGGCAGACCCGCTCACCGCTGGTGGCATGGCCCAGGCGGGAACGGCAGGCAGCGGCGGCCGCGACCAGCAGACCGAGGCTGAAGATCGCGCCACGATGGGTATTGATGCCGGCGGTCGCGCGCAGCATCGCCGCTTCGGCGGCGATGCCACATCGGCGCAGGGCATCGAAGTCCGCCCCGGCTGCACCGAGGTGGGCCACGGCAGCGAAATAGTGGCGCAGCGCGAACAGACTGCGCAGGAATGTGCCGGCGTCCATGTCGTGATGGCTGCCGCTGTCGAAGGGAGTGACCAGCCCGGGCTTGGGCGCCAGCGCCAGTTCGGCGTGCAGGCTGGCGACGGCCAGGCGCCCCAGGCGCGCGCTGTCCGCGGCAGCTGCCGGCCGGACCGTCGGCTGCGCGACGGCGCTCATGCGGTCACCCCGGCGGGGGCGAACACGGACTCGCGCAGTTCCAGGGCGGCGCCGTCGTGGCGCTTGACCAGCACTTCGCGGCTGCGTCCCGCGTACTCCCGCCAGTTCACGGCGGCATCGCCGGCCAGGCACAGTTCGCCATCGACCCGGCGGCCGTGTTCGGTTTCCCAGGCCTGCAGCCGTGCAACCAGGGCATCGGCCTGTGCGCTGCTGTTGATCTGCCACAGCAGATCGATGTCCGAACGCGCGTGCACATAGTGCAGGCCGGTCAGGTGCTGCCACGCGAAGGCACCGAATACATGCGCCGCAGCGATGCCGTGCAGTGCCTGCAGGGGGCGTTGCCAGTCCTGCGCAACGTTGCCTTCCAGCACCGTATGAAGTGATGGTGGCGGTGCGCTGCGCAGCACATCGCGTGCCGGCACGCGCAGGGCCAGGCGCAGTTTGCCCTCGGCCGGCGGCAGCGGTACGCCCAGGCGCAGCCGGGGATCGGCATCGTCGGCGGCACGCCGGGCGACGATGGCCGGCAGGCCCTGCGCGAACCAGTTGGCCAAGCGCGGCTCATGCGGGGCGATGTCGGCCTGCCAGGCCGCGTGTGCCGACAGCCAGACCAGCGTATGCCGGGGCAAGCGCTCAGGCATCGCCCTGGCTCACCGCAGTGGCCACCGCTGCGGCCAGGCGACGTCCGCCACGTTCGGCACCCCGCACGGCGCGGCGGTCGCCATCGGTGGGCGTACGCAGCGCCTGCAGCAGGTGTGCGGCCAGGTCGCCGCTCCAGATCGAATCCACCGCGCCCATCGCCACGTAGTTCTCCACGCCCGGCGCGAATACCGGCGAGCTCTGGCTGAGTGCCTGCAGCTTCTCCAGCGGCTGCTTGGTCACCCGCGCCATCGCGCGCAGGTCCATCACCCGCACCTGCGCATCGGGCAGGGCATGGATGTGGTCGGCCATCAGGCCGAACGAGAGGAAGCCACCACTGACCGACTCACCGTAGACCAGGGTGACCAGGCGGGCGCCACGGCGGCGGGCCAGATCCAGCGTCTGCGCCAGGTGCGCGAAACAGCCGTTGATGCCGAGCAGTTCGTCGCGGCGTGCCAGGCGCTGGCCGGCGGTGTCGACCAGCATCACGATCGGTCGATGGGGATGTGCGGCGGTGCTGGCCAGCACGGTTTCGGCCAGTGCCAGTGCGTGGTCCACGCCCACTTCGAGCTTGTCGGCGGTGCCGATCACGGTCACCTCGCCGTCGTCGGTGCTGGCGGTTCCGGTCAGCACCGAGTCCTCCACGGCAACGGCGTGGCCACGCGGAAACAGCGCATCAAGCAGCGCGCGCAGGGGCAGGCTCATGGCAGGCTCCGATCAGCGGTGACGGCGAGGAAGTCGTCGGTGTCCAGCAGCGGCAGCCGCTCGGGTTCGGTGATGCCCAGCAGCGACCAGATCTCAAGACCATCGCGGCATCCGCCCCAGGCCTGCACGCGTGCTTTCAATGCGGCATGACGTGCCTGCAGGGCATTCAGTGCGGCATCGGCATCGGTGCTGGCGGTGTCCACCAGCAGCGCATCGAATGCCGCCTGCGCGAACGCCCCGATGGCATCGGGCACCAGCACCTGGGCCTGGTCGATCAGGTAGCGGTGCTTGCCGCCAGTCACCCGCCAGACCAGCGCGCGGTCGCGGGAATCAAACTCTTCCACGCCGCGAACGGTTTCGATCACCTCCGGCCCGGACAGCGACAGCCGGCCCTCCTCGGACATGATCACCGTGCTGCAGCAACGGGCAACGATGCCCATGCCACCGAACGCGCCGTTGCCACTGCCGATCAGCGCGACCACCGGGACGCCCGCAGCGCGTGCATCCAGGGTGGCGCGCATGATCTCGGAAATGGCAATCAGGCCGGCATTGGCTTCGTGCAGGCGTACGCCGCCGGTATCAAGCAGCAGCAACACCCCATCGGGGCGGGTCGCCGCTGCGCGGCGCAGCAGGCCGGTCAGCTTGGCGCCGTGCACTTCGCCCACACCGCCGCCCATGAATTCACCCTGCTGCGCGGCCAGCAGCACGCGCTTGCCGCGAAGCGTGGCTTCGCCGACGACGATGCCATCGTCGAATGCGGCTGGCTGGTCGAGTTGGGCCAGGTGCGGGCTCATCATCCGTCGCGCAGGGCCCAGGAACTCGCGGAACGATCCGGCGTCGACCAGCCCGGCAATGCGTTCGCGCGCATCGGCTTCGTAGTAGCTGTGGCGCTGGACGTGGCTCATGGCGTACCTCCTGCCAGCAGGGTTTCCACCGCCTGGTCCAGGCGCAGGCTGACCACCGCCGGGGTGGCGCCGGCATCGTTGATCGAGATGCGCACATCGCGCAGCGGATGGCGATGCGCGAAATCGCCGATCACCGCCTCCCATACGCGGCCGAAGCCCTGCGCGGCGGTGACGATGCGGACCGACATCGCGCCCTCCAGCGCTGCCGGCTCCAGCAGGATTTCCAGGTTGCCCGAGGCCAACACGCCGACCAGCACCGCATCGCGCGGGAACTGCACCGGGGTGCGTCCTTCGAATCGATAGTCGAGGGTTTCCATGCTCAGCCCCTTACCAGTTGCGGAAGCGCTTGGGCGGGTCGTACAGACCGCCGGACCAGCGCACCAGATCCTTCACTGAACGTGCCGCCAGCAGATCGCGGCTGGCATCACGCACGGAGATGCCCAGGTCTTCCGGGCGGCGGATGACACCACGGTCGCGCAGGTTCTCGACCATCGCGCGATCGCGGCCCAGGCCGACCGCCGTATAGCCGGACACGCCGCGGATCGCCTGTTCGCGTTCTTCCGGCGTGCGGCACAGCAGCAGGTTGGCGATGCCTTCCTCGGTCAGCACGTGGCTGACATCGTCGCCGTAGATCATCACCGGCGGCAGCGGCATGCCGGCGCGCTCGGCCAGTTCCCAGGCATCAAGGCGATCGACGAAGGCCGGTGCCATGTGTTCGCGGAAGGTTTCCACCATCTGCACCACCAGCTTGCGCCCGCGTGGCATTTCGCCGGGACGGGCGGCCTGCTGGCCAGCCTTGATCCAGGCGTCGCTGGCGTGGCGGCGGCCACGCGCATCCGAGCCCATGTTCGGTGCGCCGCCGAAGCCGGCGATGCGGTCGCGCGTGGCCGTGGAGCTGTTGCCCTGCAGGTCGATCTGCAGGGTCGAGCCGATGAACATGTCGCAGGCATACAGGCCGGCGGTCTGCGAGAACGCGCGGTTGGAGCGCATGGAGCCATCGGCGCCGGTGAAGAACACATCGCTTCGTGCGGCGATGTACTTCTCCATGCCCAGTTCGGAGCCGAATGAATGCACCGATTTTACGAAGCCCGATTCGATCGCCGGAATCAACGCCGGGTGCGGATTGAGGGCCCAGTGCTGGCAGATCTTTCCCTTCAGCCCGAGCGATTCGGCATAGGTCGGCAGCAGCAGCTCGATGGCGGCCGTGTCGAAGCCGATGCCATGATTGAGGCGGTTGACGCCGTACTCGGCGTAGATGCCCTTGATCGCCATCATCGCCATCAGCACCTGGATCTCGGAAATCTGTGCCGGGTCGCGGGTGAACAGCGGTTCGATGTGATTCGGGCGCGGCGCCTGCACCACGAAGTTGACCCAGTCAGCAGGGATGTCGACGCGGGGGAGGGTGTCGACGATTTCGTTGACCTGCGCGATCACGATGCCACCACCAAACGCCGTGGCCTCGACGATCACCGGGGTGTCTTCGGTATTCGGCCCGGTGTACAGGTTGCCGTGCCGGTCGGCGGCCTGCGCAGCGACCAGCGCCACGCGCGGGGTCAGGTCGATGAAGTAGCGGCCGAACAGTTCCAGGTAGGTGTGGATGGCGCCGATCTGGATGCGCCCCTCGGCCACCAGGTTGGCCAGCCGCACCGACTGCGGGCCGGAGAAGGAGAAGTCCAGCCTGGAGGCGATGCCGCGTTCGAACACATCCAGGTGCGAAGGCAGTGACAGCACCGACTGCACCATGTGCAGGTCGTGAATCCGTGCCGGGTCGAGGGCGGCAAGTGCCTGGGCGAGGAAGTCGGCCTGCTTCTGGTTGTTGCCTTCCAGGCAGACCTTGTCACCCGGCTCCAGCAGCGCGTGCAGCAGTTCGCCGATATCGGCGGCCGCGACCTCATGGCCGCAGGCCCAGCGCGAAGCGCGCTCCAGGCGTACCCGGCGGCTGCGTTGCAACGTATCCCAGCTCGGGTTCATCGACCGGCTTCCGATTGGCGTTGAGATAATTACCGCATAATTATGAAGCGGTGTGCAACCCGCAGCGCAGCAAAAAGAAGGGCCCGCGCGCAGGCGGGCCCATTCAGGCAGGCCACGACCGTGGGTCGTGGCGGAGGGCGTGCCGACCGACGGTCGGCACCCACCAGGCACCCACCGGTTCGCGGGTCGCTTAGAACTTCCAGCGCAGGCTGGCCGCCACGAAGCGCGGTTCGCCGAAGTTGTTGTAGTCCAGGTTGGCCCAGTAGGTCTTGTCCAGCGCGTTGCGCACGCTCAGCGTCGCGGTCCAGTTGTCGCTGATGCGGTAGTTGGCATTGAACTGCACCAGCGAGTACGCCGGCTGGTTCACCGTCACCGTGCCACCCAGCGGGTAGGCGATGTTGTAGCCCTGCACCCGGCTCTGCCACTGCAGGCCGCCGCCGATGCTCAGCCGCTCCAGGGCGCCGCGCAGCTGCACCTGGGTATTGAGCTGCAGCAGGTTCTCGGGCGGGTTGGCGTACAGCAGGTCGGTGGTGGCCCGGGTCACCTTGACGTGGGTGTAGCCGGCGTTGACCGTCCAGCCCGGCAGGATTTCGCCATTGACGTCCATTTCCCAGCCGCGCGCCTTGGTCCCGTTGATGCCGATGTAGGCCGAGCTGCCATCGCTCAGCGTGCCTTCCGGCACGCTCATGTCACGCACCGCGTAGTTGTCCTGCTTGGCCTCGAACACCGCGGCATTGGCGGTCAGGCGGCCATCGAACCACTGCGTCTTGATGCCCGCTTCCAGGTTCGAGCCCTGCACCGGCGCCAGCAGGTTTTCGTTGCGGTCCTTGTAGTTCTGCGGGTTGAAGATCTCGGTGTAGCTGGCATACGCCGAGACGTTCGGGGTGATCTCGTAGACCAGGCCCACGTACGGGGTGACCTCATCGCTCACCTTGTAGGCGCCGCTGGTGCCGGTATAGGCCCCGGCCGCGTTGTACGAGCGGCTGAGGGTCTGCCAGCGGCTCAGGCGTGCACCGGCAATCAGCGACAGCGGATCGGCCAGGCGCAGCCGGGTGGCCAGGTAGACGCCACTCTGCGTGGTCTTGGCCACGCGGCGCGCGCCGGTGCGGCTGTAGGTCACCTCGGAGATGTCGCCGTCCCAGTTGAACACGTTGGGGATGTAGTAGCAGCGCTCACGCCCGCAGGTCGCCCAGTCGCCGGGGAAGTTCAGCGCCACGGTATTGGTGGTGCCTTCCAGGTCCGACCACTGTGCACCCACGGTCAGGTCATGGTCGCGGCCGAGCAGCGGGAAGGTGCCGGTCAGGTAGGCATCGACGTTGCGGCGCGTATCCTTGGAATCGCCAGCGGCGGCGCGCAGGTAGATGCCCGCGCCGGAATTCGGGTCCGGGTAGCCGGTGCCGTACAGGCGCACGTTCTGCACGTTGCCACGGGTGTAGGCGGTTTTGATCTTCAGCAGCCAGTCCTCGCCGAAGCGCTGTTCCAGATTGGCAAAGGCGGTGTTGCTCTCGCGCTTCCAGTAGCTCCACTTCGGCGACAGGTTGGTCGAGCGCGCGAGATGGGCGAAGTTGCCCTGGCTGTCGAAGAACGCGACAGTGCCCCAGGTCGAGCCGGTTGGGTTGTTGTCCTGGCTCTGGTAACCGAGGGTGAGGGTGGTGCTGTCGGTGATATCGCCTTCCAGCACCGCCATGCCCGCCATCTTGGTCTCGTCGTAGCGGTCGTAGTACAGACCGCGGTCGGTGTAGGCGGCCACCACGCGGCTGCGGAAGCGGCCATCATCGGTGAGCGGCGCGGTCACGTCGGCCTGCATGCGGCGGTAGTCCCAGCTGCCGGCACTGACCGAGAACGATGCGTCGAAATCCTTGCCCGGACGCTTGCGCAGCAGGTTGACCGTGGCCGACGGCACGCCCGCACCGCTGAGCAGGCCGTTGGCGCCGCGGATCACTTCGATGCGGTCGTAGAAGGCGGTGTCGTATTCCTGGTTGGTGGAGCCGCTGTAGGTGGGAATGCCGTCGACCTGGAAATCAGTGATGGCGAAACCGCGCGCGTAGTACAGCGGGCGCTGGGTGTCAAAGAAGGACACGCTGACGCCGGGCACGGTACGCATCACGTCGTTGATGCTGAACAGTGATTCGTCCTGCAGGCGCTGCAGGCTGATCGCGGTGGCCGACTGCGGAGTTTCCTGCAGGGTGATCGGCAGGCGGGTGGAGCTGGACGGCGGTGCCGACTGTTCGGCGCGGACGCTGACCCGATCCAGAGTCTTGGCGTCGGCAGCGCCGTCGGCAGCCGCGAATGCGCTGGGTGCGGACAGCAGGGCCAACGACGAAAGCAGGGCAGCGGGCAGCAGCGCGCGGCGGGGCAGGCGGTCATGCGGGTTCGGGGACATGGTGGGCTCGAAGCGTGGAGGCGGGGAAGGGCGGCACAGTCGTCCAGCACCCGGGGCGGCGGCTTCGGGCACGTCAGGTCCATCTGGGAGAGGCGCGGTCACTGCGCAGTGCGCAAATGTAAATAATTCTTAACAACATTACAATTCTCATCAATGCGCAGGGCCATTCGGGCGCATGGCAGCGGGCAGGCCCCATCCGCGCAAACGCGAACGGCCACCCGAAGGTGGCCGTCCGTCCGTGTACTACAGGGGATGCTGCGGGCTTACAGCGCCTGCAGTTCCTCGTTGGCGTTGCGCTTTTCCTTGGCCGGTGCCGGAACCGGGGCCGGAACCGCTGCCGGTGCAGGCGCTGCGGCATTGGCATCCACCGGCACCTCCAGGTACGGCAGGTGCAGGGTCTGGCTGGTCAGCGTGCGGATCTCGTTCACCAGCGCCGCGCTGTCATTGAGCTTGCGCCCGTATGACGGCACGATCTCGCGCAGGCGGGTTTCCCAGCCGGCCTTCATCTGCTCCGGGAAGGCCTTGGCCATCAGGTCCAGCATGATCGGCGGCGAGGTCGAGGCACCCGGCGAGGCGCCGAGCAGAGCGGCGATGGTGTGGTCCTTGTCGGTCACGATCTCGGTACCGAACTGCAGCACCGGGCCCTTCAGCGGGTCACGCTTGATGATCTGCACGCGCTGGCCGGCGGTGACCAGCTTCCAGTCGCCCGGCTTGGCGTTGGGGAAGTACTTGACCAGCTCGGCCTGGCGGTCGGCATCGTTCAACCGCGCCTGGCCCATCAGGTACTGCACCAGGTCCAGGTTGTCCTTGCCCACTTCCAGCATCGGGCCGACGTTGTTGTGGGTGACCGAGGAATACAGGTCCCACCACGAGCCGTGCTTGAGGAACTTGGTGCTGTACAGCGCGAACGGCCCGAACAGCACCACCGGCTTGCCGTCCAGCTTGCGCGCATCCAGGTGCGGCACCGACATCGGCGGCGAGCCGGTCTCGGCCATGCCGTAGGCCTTCACGCCATGGCGCGAGGTCACGTCCTGGCCCTGGAAGGCGAGGAACTGGCCGCCGACCGGGAAGCCGGCGTAGTCCTTCGATTCCGGGATGCCCGACATCTGCAGCAGCTTCAGCGCGGCGCCACCGGCCCCGATGAACACGAAGCGGGCGTGGGTGGTGGTCTCGGTGCCGGCCTTGAGGTCCTTCACCGTCACGTTCCAGCTCTTGTCGGCGTTCTGCCGCAGCGCGCTCACTTCGTGGTTCAGGTGCAGGCTGAAATTCGGGCTGCGCTGCAGGCCGGTGGTCAGCTGGCGGGTGATCACGCCGAAGTTGACGTCGGTGCCGAGCGGCATCCAGGTCGCGGCCACCTTCTGCTTCGGATCACGGCCTTCCATCAGCAGCGGCGCCCACTGCTGGATCTGCCTGGGATCTTCGGAGTACTGCATGCCGTAGAACAGCGGGTTCTTCACCAGGGCCTGCTGGCGCTTGTGCAGGTAGGCGATGTTGTCATCGCCCCAGACGAAGCTCATGTGCGGGGTCGGGTTGATGAAGTCGCTGGGCTGGCTCAGCCGGCCTTCCTTCACCTGGTGCGACCAGAACTGGCGCGAGACCTCGAACGATTCGGCGATGCCGACCGCGCGCTTGGTCTCGATGCTGCCGTCGGGCAGTTCCGGGGTGTAGTTCAGCTCGGCGAAGGCCGAATGGCCGGTACCGGCGTTGTTCCAGCCATCGGAGCTTTCACCGGCAACGCCGTCGAGGCGTTCGTAGACCTGGATGTTCCAGTCCGGCTGCAGTTCCTGCAGGTAGGTGGCCAGGGTGATGCTCATGATGCCGGCGCCGACCAGCACAACGTCGACGGGCTTGTCGTTGCTGGCGGCGGGCACCGAACGCTGGGTCAGCGGCCAGTACAGGAACAGCGCGGCGGCCAGCAACAGCAGCACGAGCAGGGCGAGCAGGGCCTTGCCAAATTTCTTCATGGGGGCGGGATCGTTGGCGGAGGGGAGGAGTTCAGGATGCGCATGGGGCAGGGAAAGGGCGTGAAGAAACAACGCCTTGCCGCATCCTGGAGACGATTCTAACCGGAACCGGTCCGGTTTTTGTGCAATGCATCATCCTGTTGGCGTGCGCGCTGCGGTACGATTGCCGGCTGATTCGCAACGACTACTGGCCATGGAGTGGCCGCGCAACGATGTCACGGATGCTGATCGTGGTAGGTGACGCCCTGCAGACGGGCGGTTCGGTACTGACAGGTTCCCCGCACACCGATATCGAAGGCCGCGCCGTGGCACGCGTCGGCGATCGGGTGATGTGCGCCCGGCACGGGCCCGGCTCGATCGTGACCGGTGACAGCACCCTGGTCATCGACGGCCAGCCGGTCGCCCGCGACGGCGACAAGGCCAGCTGCGGCTGCGCGCTGATGGCGGGCAAGCAGCAGCGGGCGCATGTCGTCGCCGGTGGTGGGGGTGGTGGTGGGCAGGCCGCGCTGGGTGCGCTGGCCAAGGTGGCGGGCATCGTGGCGCCGCTGCTGAAGACGATGCCGTTGCAGACGCCGCCGTTCGCACCGCCCGGCACGCCCGCGCCGGAAGAGCCGGCGGCGCCGCAGTGCTGGGTGGACGATCACGATACCCGGATCGATCGCGATGTGGACGGACGCTATTACGAGGCGTACGACGTCAACGGTGACAAGCACGATTACGCCTTCCCGGTCAGCTACCGCATCGAAATCCCGCTGCATGCGCAGGGCGAGGTGGTGGTGTCGATCAAGGTGCAGCCGATGCCACAGGCCGGGGTCACCGCGGCCGAAGTGACCGCGACGCGAGCACGCATGGAGCAGGGAATCGATCAGTTCTGGAATGGCCGCTTCACCCTGGACATACACGACCCGCAGTGCGGTACCCGCAGTTTCCCGCTCCGCTACGAAGTGCGCTGGGTGCAGGGCGGCAGCGACTACAAATTGATCATCCACCGCAGCTACGACCGCGAGCAGGTCGAGTTTCCGGATATCGACGTCTCGGTATCAACAACGCCGTGGACCTTCGCCCACGAGTTCGCCCATACGCTGGGCGTGCCCGACGAGTATTCCTACAATGATCCGGACGAGGAAACCGTGCGCTACCTCCAGCCCGACGGTACCCTCGATCCGGAAGTGCTGGTTGCCGTTCCTGATTCGCGCGCGCTGTCCGACCCGTCAGCCACCATCATGAATTCGGTCGACTGCGCCGTGACCCTGCCGCGACATGCCTGGAACATCGCGCGCGAGATACGCGAGCTGCTGAGCCGCCAGATCGGCCGGGAGATAACATGCACCGTCAAGTGATTTCACTGATTGCCACTTTTGCCGCCGCCACCGCGCTGCCGGCCCATAGCAAGGAGCTGCCTCCCGTGATCGAACTTCATGCGCGCTGCGTGGACGATGCCCAGTGCCGTTTCCGTGGGCAGACGCTCAATGTCGAGCTGGAGCTGCGCAACAGCGGCAGTGAGCCGGTGTCATTGCCGCTGGAGTACATCCGCAGTCGTGGTCCTTCGGTGAAGGTGAAGGACAACCACTCGGGGAAGACGACCGCCCTGCGCAGTGGCATGGCCGCCGCTGCGCTGCGGGATCAGATGCAGGAGCTGCGTGCGGGCCAGTCCCTGCGCATCGGTTTTCCGATCAAGCCGCAGGAACTGACCCGGTTCGCGTTGCGCCCAATGGATGTGACCCTGCAGCTTTCGGTGAACCTGACGCCCGGTGCAGGCAGTACCGAAGCGCAGGTGGTGCAGGCGCAGCTGCGCGTGCTCGACGCAGACTGATTGCCGCGCCCAGCGATGCGGCATCGGGTCAATGCGGCCCGATCATCCGGCCGTGCCCGGCTTCAGCGCAGTTCCAGGATCTCGTCACCGGCCTCATCGAGCTCACCGGTGGGGCGCCAGCCCAGGCGGCGGTAGAAGCCATGCGAGCGTGAGCGCGGATCGGCCGAGCAGGCCAGGAACAAGCGTTGGTGGCCGGCATCGCGGGTCAGGCTGACCACCTCCTGCAGCAGCTGGCGGCCGATGCCACGGCCCTCGTAGTCCGGCAGCAGCGCCAGCACCAGCACCTCGCCGCTGGCGCGGTCGGCGAAGCAGTAGCCCACCATGCGCTCGCCTTCCCAGGCGATGCGGCCGATCGATTCGCCGTGGGCGATGCCGGCCGCCCAGCTTTCCGCGGTAATGCCCAGCTCCGCCAGCTGCGCGGCACTGAAGGCGTTCTCGCGGGTACGCCCGCGCAGGTCGATGCACGCGGCGGCATCGTCGGGGCGGGCATCGCGCACGGAGAGGGGCATGCGGGGCATCCTTGCAATGAACGGCCCGCCAGTATCCGCATCGCGCACGGACCCGGTGTGGAGGACGCGTGGAGATTGCATGGAGCGCCGCTCAGCGCTTGCGCCGGATCAGCGCCGAGGAGGCGTCCAGCACCGCGCGGGTCAGCAGCGCCATGGTCTGCACGTCACCCTTCCAGTGCTGCCAGTACAGCGGCACGTCTTCCCACGCGCGCTGCCGCACGTAGACCAGGCGGCCGGCGTCCAGGTGCCGCTTGACCAGCGGCAGCGGGTTCATGGTCCAGCCCATGCCGCCCAGGTTGGCCTGCACGAAGGCGCGGGTGGAGGGAATCCACCAGGTCGGCGCGGTACTCGGCAGGTCGTCACCGGCCATGCGCCGGGCAAAGCGCGACTGCATCTCATCCTTGCGGTTGAACACCAGCACCGGCGCCTGCGCCAGTGCCTGCGCGGTCACGCCCTTGGCGAAGTGGCGCTCGCGGAACTCCGGGGTGCAGGTCGCGGCGTAGCGGATGCTGCCCAGCGCGTGGATCTGGCAGCCCTGCACCGGCTCGTCCAGGGTGGTCACCGCGCCCAGCACCGTGCCCTGGCGCAGCAGTTCCACGGTGTGGTCCTGGTCCTCCACGCGCAGGTCCAGGGTGGTGCCGGTGCTCTGCGCGAACTGCGAGGCGGCCTGCGGGAACCAGGTCTCCAGGCTGTCGTGGTTCACCGCCACCGGAATGCTGGCCTGGGGCAGGTCCTCGTCGGCCAGGCCCATCCGGTGCAGCGCGTCGTGTTCGAGCAGGGCGGTCTGTTCGGCCAGCTGCACCAGTACCTGGCCCTCGGCGGTGGCGGTGGCCGGGGTGCCGCGCTTGACCAGCAGGCGGCCGACCCGGTCCTCCAGCGCCTTGACCCGCTGCGAGATGGCCGAAGGGGTGACATTCAGCGACTGTGCGGCGCGGTCGAAGCTGCCTTCGCGGATCACCGCGGCCAAGGCGCGCAGCTGGGCATGGTCGATACGCATCGAATTAAGTTCCGCTAATGTTGGTTTAGGAAGTTTAGCTCGTCTTTTTCATGTTGCGGCGCGACAATGGCGCCCGTTCCGGTGCTGTCCGCCTTCGCGAGGCACCGTCCCCCCAAGCAATACAAGGCAGTCCATCCCATGTTCTCGGTCATCTCCGCCAGCACCGGCCTCGGTGCCTGGTTCTCTGGTGCAGCTACCGGCATCGGCCTGTTCGCCGTGGTCGGGGCCCAGAGCGCCTTCATTCTGCGCCAGGGCATCCTGCGCAAGCACATCGTGCCGGTGGTTGCCACCTGCGCGGCCATCGATGCCATCTTCATCTTCGCCAGCGTGGCCGGCCTGCGCACGCTCACCTCGGCGCTGCCGTGGCTGACCACCGCTGTGCTGTGGACCGGCGTGGCGTTCCTGGCCTGGTATGCGATGAAGTCGGCACGCCGGGCGATCGCCGGAGGCGGCGGCATGGGCGAGGCTGACAGCGATGACGGCAGCCGCCGTGCGGTACTGATGGCCGCGGTCGGTTTCTCGCTGATCAACCCGCACTTCTGGCTGGACATGATGGTGATCGGCTCGATTGCCGAGAACTTCGGCAATGCCCGCATGGCGTTCGCCGCCGGCGTGGTCACCGCCAGCTGCCTGTGGCTGACCGCGCAGGGCCTGGGCGCGCGCCTGCTGGCGCCGCTGTTCACCAAGCCCAGTACCTGGCGCGTGCTGGACGGCACCATCGCCGTGATCCTCAGCATCCTGGCCCTCACGTTGGCGGTGCGCGGGGTCCATTGACCCGGCGCACGCCCCCCGAACCCACGTCCTGACTCTCTCTCCAAGGTAGTGGTAACGACGGCACCGGCAACGGTGCCGTCGTTTTTTTTTGCCCCTGTGGCATCCGCCGCATGTACGTGCCTAGAATCGCGTATCCGGACAGGCTGTCCGGTTTTCCATGGGGGAAGGATGCGCAGGATTGTGCTGGCTGTGGTGCTGGGGGCTGTATCGTGCGGGGCAGCGGCGGCGACGCTGGATCTGGATCGTTTCCTGCGGCAGGAATCGTTCACCGACATCAAGATTTCGCCGGGCGGAGAGTACGTTGCCGCCACGGTACCGCTGGAAGCCGGGACGGCACTGGCGATCTATCGCATTGCCGACATGAAGATGGTCGGCAGCTTCCGTCCGCCACGCAACGACCATGCCCATACCTTCGACTGGGTCAGCAACGAGCGGTTGCTGGTGGGCATGGCGCAGAAACTCGGGCTGCTGGACCGGCCCACGCCGACCGGCGAGCTGTTCGGCATCAATGCCAACGGCAAGGGCGGCGAGCTGCTGGTCGGGTACCGGGTTGCCGACCAGAGCCTGGGTACCAACATCAAGGTCAAGCCGGCGGGCATGGTCGCTGCGTACCTCAGCGACGAACTGAAGGACGACGACCGCAACGTGCTGGTCACTGTGGTTCCCTTCGTCGGCAACTCGCATGCGCAGATCGAGCGCATGGACGTGATGACCGGTCGCCGCAACGCGGTGGCGCGCGCGCCTGTTGCCGATGCGCACTTCACCACCGATGAGCAGGGCGAGGTGCGTTTCGCGCGCGCTGCCGTCACCGATGGAACGCAGAAGCTCTACTACCGGGCGGGCAGCAACAGCGAGTGGATCCTGCTCAACGACGAGGCCCTGAGCAAGCGCATCGAAGTGCCGCTCGGTTTCTCGGCCGATGGTCGCCTGGCCTATCTGCAGGTCGAGCAGGCGGAAGGGCCCGACGCGATTGTCAGCTGGGACCCGCAGAGCAATGAGCGGCGCACCGTGCTGCGCGATGAAACCGCCGATCCGTCACGCATCATCCGCCGCCCGGGCAGCCGCGTGCCGGTGGGGGCGCTGTTCCTTGGCGGCGCGCCGCGAACGGCGTTCTTCGATGACGCCTCGGACGATGCGCGCCTCTACCGCAGCCTTGAAGCGGGCCTGGGGGGGCCGGTCTACATCACCTCCAGCACACGCGATGGCAGGACCGTGCTGGTGGAGAGCTGGTCAGGCCGCAATCCCGGTGACTTCTATCTGTATGACACGGTGGGCAAGAGCGCCCGGCACCTGATCAGCCGCAGCGACTGGGTCGACCCGGCGCTGACCGCCGAGGTCCGCCCGATCAGCGTCAAGGCGCGCGATGGGCGCCCGCTGCATGGCTTCCTGACGATCCCGCACGGGCGCCAGGCGCGTGCGCTGCCGATGGTGGTGCTGCCGCACGGTGGGCCGATCGGTGTTTCCGACCAGGGCGCCTACGAGGCCGAGACCCAGATGCTGGCAGCGGCCGGTTACGCGGTGCTGCAGGTCAACTTCCGCGGTTCTTCCGGCTATGGCCGGGCGCACATGCAGGCAGCGCGCAAGCAATGGGGGCTGTCGATGCAGGATGACGTCACCGATGCCACGCGCTGGGCCATCGAACAGGGCGTGGCCGACAAGGACCGCATCTGCATCTACGGCGCCAGCTACGGCGCCTATGCGGCGATGATGGGCGCGGTGCGCGAGCCGGGTCTCTACCAGTGTGCGGCCGGTTATGTCGGCATCTACGACTTGCCGCTGATGTATGCCCGGGGCGATATCCAGAGCGATGAATCAGGCCTGGCCTACCTGCGCAACTGGCTGGGATCGCCCAATGAGCTGGCAGAGCGCTCGCCGGTGAACCTGGCCGGGCAAGTGCGCGTGCCGGTATTCCTGGCCGCAGGGGGCCAGGACCAGCGTGCACCGATCGTGCACAGCGAGCGCATGGAGGCGGCGTTGAAGAAGGCCGGATCGCCGGTAGAGAGCCTGTACGTCAAGAACGAAGGGCATGGCTTCTACAACCTGGCCAACCAGCGCACCTACTACAGCCGGCTGCTGGCCTTCCTGTCGCGCAGCCTGGGTGGGGCCACCGCCGGCGAAGCAGCACCGGCCGGCAGCGGCAAGGCACCGTAACTGCATCGGCGCGCGTTGGACGCGCGCTTCAGCATGCCGGGCAGCCAGGCTGCCCGGTCAGAAAGGGGACACCATGAAGCATGTAATGCTGCTCGCCGTCCTGCTGTTGCTGTGCGGTGCCAGCCACGCGCGCGCAGCCGAGATCGCGCTGGATGACTACCTGCGGCGCGCCGAGTTCAACGACATCCAGCTTTCGCCCACCGGCGAGTACCTGGCCATGACCCTGCCTCTGGAAGGGGCAACGGCGGTGGCCGTGCTGCGCACCCGCACCATGGAACTGGTCGGCAATTTCCGGCCGCCGCGCAACAACCACGCCAACAGCGTCGATTGGGTGAGCGACAATCGCCTGCTGATCGGGCTGGCCGAGAAGTGGGGGGCGCTGGATGTGCCGCGCTCCACCGGCGAGCTCTACGCGATGGATGCCGATGGCAAGCGGGGTGATCTTCTGGTCGGCTACCGCGCGCGACCGGATGAGCCGGGCCTGGTCAGCGGCCGTGTGGTCGAGCCGGTGGCGGCGTTCCTCGCCGATCCGCTGGCCGGAGACGAGCGCAACGTACTGATCTCGCTGTGGCCGTTCGC
Organism: Stenotrophomonas maltophilia group sp. Smal17; assembly: GCF_030237045.1. Lineage (NCBI taxonomy): Bacteria > Pseudomonadati > Pseudomonadota > Gammaproteobacteria > Lysobacterales > Lysobacteraceae > Stenotrophomonas > Stenotrophomonas maltophilia group sp. Smal17. The sequence continues at coordinate 7,473 of NZ_JASJSU010000049.1, read as the reverse complement.
CAACGACACCAGCGCACGGCTTGAGCGGATGGACGTCATCACCGGCCGCCGCGTGCTGGTCTCGCGCTCGCCGGTGCAGCGGGCAACCTTCACCACCGACAACGCCGGCGTACTGCGCTTTGCCCGCGGCGCCGCCGCGGACAACATCAACAAGCTCTACTACCGGCAGGACGATGGGCGCTGGACCTTGCTCAACGACGAGGGCAGCAGCCACCGCATCGAACGCCCCATCGGTTTTTCCGCCGACAACCACCTGGCCTACCTCATCGTCGAACAGTCCACCGGCCCGGATGCGGTGGTCAGCTGGAATCCACAGACCGACGAGCGGCGAACCCTGCTGCGCGACGCAGTGGTCGACCCGGCCTCGATCATCTACCAGCCGGGCAGCCGTGTGCCGGTCGGCGTGCAGTTCGTGGGAGCGACCGCGCGCAGCGCGTTCTTCGACGAGCAGTCGCCCACCGCGCGGATCCAGCGCATGCTTGAGAAGGCCTTCCCCGGGCAGCGGGTCAGCCTGCTGTCGGCCACCCGTGACAACGCGCGCATCCTGGTCAAGGTCAGTTCGGGCGGCAATCCCGGGGACTGGTTCATGTTCAATACCGCCACCCGGGAAGCGGCGTTCCTGACCGCGCGCCAGCGCTGGTTCGACCGCGACGGAGCTGCCAGCGTGCGTCCGCTCGCCCTCACTGCGCGCGATGGCCTGCCGTTGCACGGCTTCCTGACCGTACCCAAGGGCAGTGACGGCCGCCGCCTGCCGATGGTGGTGATGCCGCACGGCGGGCCCATCGGTGAATTCGATGATGGTGGCTTCGAGCGGGACAACCAGCTGCTGGCCGCAGCCGGCTATGCGGTGCTGCAGGTCAATTTCCGCGGGTCGGGCAACTATGGTCGCGCCCACACCCAGGCTGCGGCCAAGCAATGGGGCCAGGCCATGCAGGATGACGTGACCGACGCCACCCGCTGGGCCATTGCCGAAGGCATCGCCGACCCGCAGCGCATCTGCATCTATGGCGCCAGCTACGGCGCGTACTCGGCCATGATGGGCGCCGTGCGTGAGCCGGCGTTGTACCGGTGCGCAGCGGGCTATGTGGGCGTGTACGACCTGCCGCTGATGTTCAAGCGCGGTGATATCCAGGACCGCACTTCGGGCGTGAACTACCTGAATGAGTGGCTCGGCGATCCCGCGGCGCTGGCAGCGGTCTCGCCGGTGAACCTGGCGGCCCGGATCACGGTGCCGGTGCTGCTGGCGGCCGGGCGCGAAGACACGCGTGCGCCGGTGCAGCACACGCAGCGGATGGAAGCGGCCCTGAAGCAGGCCGGGGTGCCGGTGGAAGCGGTGTACTACCCGCGCGAAGGGCATGGCTTCTATGGCGAAGCCAGCCAGCGCGATTACTACACGCGCCTGCTGGCGTTCCTGTCGAAGCACCTGGGCGGGGCGAACGCCCAGGTTGCAGCATCGGTGGAAAAGGCCAAGGCGCCCTGAGCGGGCGCCGCTGCACGGGGCCTTACTTCACCCCGTGCATCATCCGCTTCAACAGCGGCGCAGCGATGAAGGCGAGCACGGCGCAGCCCAGGCCGATCCACATCAGCAGCCAGAACAGGTGTGCGTAGGCACCGGCGGCAGCCACCATGTCGAGTGATTCGCCTTCCGGCACATCGATGGCCGCCAGCTTGCCGAACAGCGCCGCCAGCGTTTCCGAGAATGCGGTGGCCAGGAACCAGGTGCCCATCATCAGGCTCATCACCCGAGGTACGGCCAGCTGGGTCACGGCGGAAAGGCCGACCGGCGACAGGCACATCTCGCCGCTGGCCAGCAGGAAGTAAGCCAGCACCAGCCACCACACGCTGGCCATCTCACCGGTGGCGCCGACCTGCTGCGCGGCCAGCGCCAGCGGCACGAACGACAGCGCACCGATCACCAGGCCCCATGCCGACTTCACCGGCTTGCCCGGCTCCCAGCCGCGGCGGTCCATCCACGTCCACAATGCGGCGAAAGCTGGTGCCAGCAGTACCAGGAACAGGCCGCCAAGATAGGTCAGCGAACCGGCGGTCTGCGGAATCACCAGGCAGTCGCGCACCAGCAGCACCAGCATCAGCACGACGATGGCGGCGAAGAAGGTGCGTGGTGCCGACGAGCCCGGACGACGCTCGGACAACCGCGCGCTGACCACGAAGCCCAGCGGTGCAAGCAACAGTGAAATGATCGACCACGGCAGCGGCGTACCGCCGGTGATCACCAGCGATGGCACGATGTCCTTGGTCAGCAGGCGGTCGGTGAAGGTCACCCACGAGCCGTAGGACTGCTCGTACATCGTGAAGAACACCAGCGCCATGAAGATCAGTACCATCAGCGCGATCATCTGCTGGCGCTGTACCGGTGTGCACTTCGTGCCGGTGAACCACGCGAACCAGACCAGCACGCCGCCCAGCACCACCAGCATCAGCATCAGCGCCAGGCTGATTTCACCGCCCAGCGCGAAGGCACCGTTGCCGGCGGCCCACATCAGCCACGCCACCGGCAGCACACCGAGCACCGCGCACAGATAAATGAGCCATTCGCGCGGCAGGCCCAGCACCTTCTGCTTCAGCGCGGCCGGTTGCGGCGGTTCGGCATGGCCCTGCAGGTATTTCTGGCCCCACAGGAACATCGCGAGGCCAGCCAGCATGCCGATGCCGGCCGCGCCGAAGCCGTACTTCCAGCCGTAGGCCTCACCGAGGAAGCCGCACACCAGCGAGGAGAACAGCGCGCCCAGGTTGATGCCGGCGTAGAACAGCGAGAAGCCCGAGTCACGGCGCGGGTCGTCCTTGGCGTAGAGCTTGCCGACGATGGTCGAGATGTTCGGCTTCAGGAAGCCCACGCCCATGATGATCAGCGCCAGCGACAGGTAGGTCACCGCCAGCGCCGAGGTGTCGCGCACCACTTCGCCGTTCACCCGGTACGCGGCATGGCCCTCGAAGGCCATGCCCAGGTGGCCGAGCACCAGCAGGATGCCGCCGAACAGCACCGCCCGGCGCATGCCCAGCCAGCGGTCGGCCAGCATGCCGCCGAACACCGGGATGCAGTACACCAGCCCGCCGTAGGCGCCGAGCAGGTCCAGCCCGGCCTTGTCGCCGAACAGGTGGTACTTGGTGAGGTAGAGCAGCAGCAGCGCCTTCATGCCGTAGAAGGAGAAGCGCTCCCACATCTCGGTGAAGAAGCAGACGTAGACGCCCTTGGGATGGCCCAGGAAGTCGTCGGAGGCGGTAGCGGCAACGGTCATCGACGGCGGGAACAGCGGAAAGGGCGCGATTATAGGCCTGCAGCCGTGCCCGCGCCCGGTAGCGCCCCGCCAGCCTTCAGTAGCTCCACGCCACGCGTGGATGGCCGCCCGATTGACGGCCTACAGGTAGCGCAGCCAAGCCAGGTCGCGGCGGCGGGCCTTGAACCGGCCGAACAGCAGCGTCGGCGGGTACATCGCCACCGCTAGCGCGCAGGCCACCAGCAGCAGGCCGGCCACCGAATCCAGCGCGTACAGGCTGCCGTGGGTGGGGCCCCACGTAGCCAGCGCAGCCACGTACAGCAGCTTCAGCACGTACAGGTGCAGCAGGTAGAAGAACATCGGCGCCGCTCCGATGTCGGCCAGCGGGCGCAGGGCGCGGGCCACTGGCGGCCATTCGTACAAGCGCAGCAGCAACAGGCCCACGCCCAGGGTCAGCAGCAGGAACTGCAATGACGGCGGGTACTTGGTGACGTTGAACACGCTCATCCACGTGCGCAGCGTGCTGGTCTGGTACTGCCACGGGGCATCCCCATACTGGTTGGCGAACCGCAGCAGCGCGAACAGGGCCAGCACGCTGAGGCCTGCCCACAGCAGCCAGCGCTGGCGCTGCGCCGGGTCGCGGTCGCGCGCGAACCAGGGCCCCATCAGGTAGCCCAGCACGATCACCCCGATCCACGGCAGTACCGGGTAGGACGTGCGCAGGCGCACGACGCCGGTGTCGATCCAGTCGCGCTGGTGCAGCACTTTCCACAGCACGGCCAGCACGCCGTCGCCTTCCACGCGCACGCCATCGAACAGGTTATGGCCGGCCACCAGCAGCACGCCCAGCACCAGCAGCGCCGGGCGCGGCAGCCACAGCAGGCCGGCCAGCGCGATCATGCTCAGGCCAATGGCCCAGATCACCTGCAGGTACAGCGTGTCCGGCGGGAACTGGAAGGTCCAGGCGAAGTTGACCAGGGTCAGTTCCAGCACCACCAGGAACAGGCCGCGCTTGAGCAGGAAGGCGGCGATCGCGCGGCGCGGGTCGGCCTGGCGCTGGCCATACAGCCACGCCGACAGGCCTGTGAGCAGCACGAACACCGGGGCGCACAGATGGGCCAGCAGGCGGCAAGCGAACAGGGCAGGGGATACGCTGGCCGCATCCATCGGGTCGCCGACCTGATGCTGCAGGAAAAAGGTCTCGCGCACGTGGTCGAGCAGCATCAGCAGCATGACGGTGCCGCGCAGCTGGTCGATGGAGGCCAGCCGAGGGGAGGAAGGAGAAGCCACGTACGATGTTCGTTCGGCGTGACAGGATATAACATAACAATTACCCGTTTCCAGCAGGCGCTGAGAGATGCCGACGAGCGCGTCCATCAGCTCAGGGCAGGCAGACCGCAGGACTCCAGCCCAGAGCGTCGTCGTAGCGGACCTGGATCGCCCGCAGGCTGCCATCGGCGTTCGCCTTCACGCAGAATCGGGCGCTATAGAACCGGGTGGCGCCCGTTCTGGTGGCCGACATCGTGACCTCATACAGGCGCCCAGACTGCAGCGTCATGGCCGCTTGCCCTGCAGCGGCGTTGGCTGGCACTTCTCCATAGAGGACGCAAGCGCCGGGTGGAAGCGGGAGTGACGCGGGATAGGAAAAGTCGAAAGACCATAGCCGCCGCAGCGGTGGAGTAATCGCGTCATACACCTCCACACCAAACACCTGAGGAGTCTCACCGATACGCTTGCGCTCTTTCCTGGGAAGCCCGAAACAGGATCTGCCGGCGTGGTCAGTGACCTCGATCGCGCCAACGCGACTCCAGGCCGATGCGTGATCACAAAGGGGCATCGAGCAGAGCAAGGTCACGATGGCCATGACCGGCCCCTTGATCGGGCGCATACGAAGTGTGTTTTTCATAGGTCGGCTCGGCGACAGCATTTGGATCGTGAACACGATGCATGGGGAGTCGAGACACTTCAAACGATGTTGGCTGGAATGCTGCAGCGGTGGCTGGCCTGCCCATGTGGGGCAGGGGGCCGCGGTATCCGGTACCCGGCAGCCCATTGGGATATGTGCCTGATGAGCTTGATGCGTTGGCCGAGTTTGGTCAAAAGCGACTATCCCACCGGCGACCCGGCTGCAACCCTCCCGAACCGCACTGGACGTGACGCCCCCTGAACGCTAGCGTGACCAGGATTTTTTGCCAGCAGGGGCTTCCATGAACCACGACGCTGCGCCCAAGCAGCTCACCTTCCGCGCAGTGGCCCTGGCCATCGTGCTGGCGGTGGTGCTGTCGGCCGCAAACGCCTATCTCGGTCTGTTCGCAGGCCTGACCATCGCCACCGCCATTCCCGCCGCGGTGATTTCCATGGGCGTGCTGCGCCTGCTGGGCGGTGGCTCCATCCTCGAGAACAACATCGTGCAGACCGGTGCTTCGGCCGGTTCGTCGATCGCCGCCGGTGTGATCTTCACCATCCCCGCGCTGGTGATCATGGGCTACTGGCCCGACTTCAAGTACTGGTGGGTGCTGGGCATCGCCGGCCTGGGCGGCCTGCTGGGCGTGCTGTTCTCGGTGCCGCTGCGCCGTTCGATGATCGTCGAAGACCCGCTGCCGTTCCCGGAAGGCAAGGCCGCCGCCGAAGTACTCAAGGCCGGTGAGAATCCGGGCCCGGGCCTGAAGATCCTCGGCCTGTCGGCGGTGATCGGTGCCTTCGTCAAGCTGGCCGCTGAAAGCGGCATGCGCCTGATTCCCGATGCCTGGGCCACCTCGGCCTACGTCGGCAGCTCCAAGATCACCGCCTTCATCGGTACCAACCTGTCGCCGGCGCTGCTCGGCGTGGGCTACATCGTCGGCCTCAACGTCGGCATCGTGGTGGTGTCCGGTTCGATCCTGACCTGGCACATCGCCATTCCGATCTACCAGGCCTTCTTCATGAACACCGATCCGGCGCTGGCCGCGTCGGTCGCCACCGCCTCGTCCACCGAGGCCGCGTTCGCCATCTGGGGCGCGAAGATGCGCTACCTGGGCGTCGGCGCGATGCTGATCGGTGGCATCTGGACCCTCATCTCGCTGCGCAAGTCGCTGCTGAACGGCGTCAAGAGCGGCTTCGCGGCTGCGCGCAAGAGCGGTGGCCCGGTACTGGCGCACACCGAGCGCGACCTGCCGATGAAGTGGATGCTGGTGGCCCTGGTGGTCTTCGTGCTGCCGCTGCTGGCCCTGTACCAGGCCATCGTCGGCCAGTGGCATGTGTCGATCCCGATGACCCTCATCATGATCGTCGCCGGCTTCCTGTTCGTTTCGGTCTCGGCCTACCTGGCCGGCCTGATCGGCTCGTCCAACAACCCGGTCTCGGGCATCACCATTTCCACCATCCTGTTCGCCTCGGCGGTGCTGGTGCTGCTGCTGGGCAAGGATGGCCTGCAGCCGGTCGGTGCCTTCGGTGCGCCGCTGGGTGCGGTGGCCGCGATCATGATCGGCGCGGTGGTGTGCTGTGCTGCCGCGGTTGGCGGTGACAACCTGCAGGACCTCAAGGCCGGTTACATCGTCGGCGCCACCCCGTGGAAGCAGCAGCTGATGCTGGGCATCGGTGCGTTCTCGTGCGCGCTGATCATGGCCCCGGTGCTGAACCTGCTGGCTACCGCCTACGGCATCGGCGTCAAGTCCGAGCTGCACCCGAACGCGCTGGCCGCGCCGCAGGCCAACCTGATGGCCTCGGTGGCCAAGGGCCTGTTCGGTGGTGAGCTGCCCTGGACCTTCATCGGCATCGGTGCCGTGGTCGGCGCCGCCATCATTGCCTTCGACAGCTGGCTGAAGTCGCGCAACGCACGTTTCCGCGTGCCGGTGCTGGCCGCCGCCATCGGTATCTACCTGCCGCTGGAGCTGATGGTGCCGATCTTCCTGGGTGGCCTGATTGCCCACCTGGTCGAGCGTTTCCACAAGGTGCGCGCCGATGACGAAGAGGGCCGCGACCGCGTGCACAAGCCGGGCGTGCTGTTTGCCGCTGGCCTGATTACCGGCGAAGCGCTGATGGGCATCGCCATCGCCGTGCCGATCGTGATCAGCAGCCGCGCCGACGTGCTGGCAGTGCCGTTCCACCTGCCGGGCGCACAGTGGATCGGCCTGGCCGTGCTGTTCCTGGTCGGCTGGCTGATCTACCGCACCGGCAAGCGCGCCGTGGCGTAAGGGGTGGGTCGGAATCCTTCCGGCAGGGGAGGGCTCTGACCCCAGGTTTGATGGGTAGTGGGGGG
>NZ_JASJSU010000048.1:0-32857 GCF_030237045.1 Stenotrophomonas maltophilia group sp. Smal17 | reverse complement strand
CCCCCCCCCCCCCCCCACCCCGCCTTCGACAGTTCCCCGCGAGGTGCCGGAACGGCACGAGCTGCTCTTGGCGGGTGTCGACCTTAGGTGCTCTTGGCAAGTGTCGACCTCAGCTGCTCTTGGTGGGTGTCGACCTTGGTCGACACGCTCTGGTCGGCATGGGGCCGGATGCCGTTGCTTCACAGCGGGCTCCGCGCGGCCGGGCTCGCTCTCGGCCGTGGGCGCTGGTCATCGCAATGACATGTGCTGCCGGTACGGTTTGAACCCGCTTGCTGGTCGCGCGGGCCGGGGTTCCGGTCGTGCCGCGCGTGCACTGCAGCTGCTGTCGCTGCCGAGGGTCATGTGTTCTACGTCAGGGGGCTGAATGGACACCATGCGGTCAGAACTTGGAGGGTGGCCATCGCCGCATGGCTGCTGTTGTCCTTCGCGGCCGCCGCACAGGACGGTGTTCATGCCTACGACATCCCGGCGCAGCCGCTGGAGCTGGCCGTCGAGCGCTTCAGTGTCATCAGCGGGTGGTCGGTGATGTATCCGGGTGACCTTGCCGCAGGGCGCAGCAGCCATGCGCTGCGTGCCAGCCTGCCGCCGTTGCCTGCGCTGCAGGCGCTGCTGCAGGACACCGGCATCGAGGCAGAGGTGATCGGCGAGCAGCGCGTGGTGCTGCGCCGGGGCGCGCAATCCGCGAATGAAATGACGAGCGGCAGCGAACCTGCCGACGCCGAGCGGCGCCGTCGCTATGGCGATGTGCAGCAGCGCCTGCGCGAGGCGTTCTGTGACGACCCGGGCATCGCGCCGGGCCGCTATGCAGCAACGCTGCGCTTCCGCATTGACAGCGACGGCCAGGTGCACGCGCCCGAGATGGTATCCGGCAGTGGCAATGCAGGCCGCGACGCACGCCTGCTGCAGGCGCTGGCGCAGCTGGTGCTGGCGCTCGATGCCGCCGCGCTGCCGCAGCCGGTGACGCTGCAGATCCGACCTTCCGGCATCGACCACGACTGTGGCCGGCGCTCGCCCCTTCCATGACTTCAAGGATTCGAACATGAGCAACGGTACGGCTGGGGCAGTTGACCTGATGGACCACCTTCTGGGGGCCTATGACGAGCTGAAGCGGCGCCTGGTGCGCAAGCTGGGCTCGGAAGAGCTGGCAGGCGACGCGCTGCAGGATACCTGGATGCGCCTGAGCGCCCGCCGCGATCGGCTGGACGCGGTGCAGAACCCGGCGGCCTACCTGCTGCGCATGGCGATGAACACCGTGATCGACCGCCAACGCGCCGACCATCGGCTGCTGAGCCTGGATGAGGTGGATGCGCTGATGGACCTGGCCGATCCGGCGCCGGGCCCGGCGCAGGCCGCGGAACTGGACTTCGCGTTGCAGGACATGGTCGCCCTGCTGCAGCGCATGCCCGAGCGCCGCCGCCGCATCCTGCTGGCCATCCGCGTCGATGGCCTGCAGCAGCGGGACGTGGCCGAGCACCTGGGCGTGTCGCTGCGATTGGTGCAGCGCGAACTGAAGGCGGCCCAGGACTACCTGGCCGAGCGCAGCGGGCAGGGGCGCCAGGTGCGGTTCTGAGCGCCGGCATCCGTCTACACTTTGACGCCGAGCAGAACCCCGCAGCGTGCGGGTCCGGCATGAGCCCCCATGGACGCTGACGATCGCCCGCAACGCCCGCTGGATGCCGTCGAGCGTCAGGCGCATGCGTGGGTGGTGCGGCTGACCTCGGGCGAGGCCACCGCCGCCGATGGGCGCAGGTTCCGCGCGTGGTGCGACGCCGATCCCCGCCATCGAGAGGCCTTCGGCCGTGCACGGCGGCAGTGGGACCAGGTGCGGCTGGCGGGCGAACAGCTGCCGGCCGAGGCACGCCAGCCGGTCGCACCGGGCCGTGCACAGCGCTGGAGCCGGCGTGCCTTCCTTGGCGCTGCCATTGCCGCGCCGGCCAGCCTGGTGGTGGTCGCCGCGATCCGCCCGCCGCTGGGCCTGTGGCCACCGGTCACGGCAATGGCCGCCGATTTCCACACCGGCACTGGCGAGCGCCTGCAGATCACGCCGGTGCCGCAGCTGAAGATCGATCTGGATACGCAGAGCAGCCTGCGCCGCCGCGCCGCCGCCGATGGCGAGGGCTTTGAACTGGTGCAGGGACAGGCCGCGATCGAAACCCGGGCCGGGCTGCGCCTGGCGTTGTTTGCCGGGCCGGGCTGCGTGATCGCCGACGAAGGCGCGGTGCGCCTGGACGTGCGCAACACCCACGGCCAGGTGCGGGTCACCTGCCTGCACGGCAGCGCCCGCATCGAGCACCCGCAGGGCCGCCTGCAGCTGCAGGCGGGGCAGCAGACCCGCTACGACGAGCGCCTCAGTGGCGTGGTGGCCGAGGCGGTGGCCTCGGAGGTGAGCGCCTGGACCGAGGGCATGCTGGTGTTCCGCCGTGCACCGCTGCGTGAGGTGGTGGACGAGATCAACCGCTATCGCCGCGGCAGGATCGTGCTGGGTGAATCGGCGTTGGCACGTGCGCCGGTCAGCGGCCGCTTCCGCATCGATGATCCCGACGCGGCCCTTGAACAGCTGCGACAGTCGATGTCGCTGGATCTGCGTCGCTTTCCGGGTGGCATCGCCGTCCTTGGTTAGATGATGACGCTGGCCCCGCGCTTCACGCAGGGCCGTTGCAAGCAAGGAGATGCCAAGGGTGCGCAACGAGACCATCGGTGTGCTGGATCTGCGTCGCAATCTGTCGGCGTTGCTGGAGACCACGCAACGACGACCGTTGATGGTGCATCGCTATGGATCACCGTGGGTGTGCGTGGTCTCCGAAGCGCAATGGCAGCAGCAGGCGGTGCTGCTGGAGTTCGATCCGCAATCGCATCCGTTGGCGATGCTGCTGCGCCTGCAGCAGCAGGTACTTCCGCTGCCAGAGACGGGTGCGCTGGCGCCCGCGGCGATGGCAAGGGCGCTGCTGCTGATGGGTATGTACGCAATCGATGAGCTGGCGCAGCTGCACGACCAGGTGCAGCATCATCGGCTGTGGCACTGGTTTGTGGCCGGAGGCCATGGCGTGATGGAGGGCTGGCAGCTTTCGCCGTTGCGCGTTGCGATGGCGTCATGGCTGGATGACGTGGCGATGACCGATGCGCTGGCGGCCTTCGCGCAACGCAGCGAGGTGGCCGTGCTGGCGCGTCGCTGTGGCGGCGACGTGCCGCGCCTGGAGCGCGAAGCCTGCAGGCGGATGACGCTGCGATGACGCCGATGAGGAAGCGCTACGCAGCGCACAGAGAGGCATTTGCGCTGTCGCTTCATCCGCCCTGCCGACGTCTTCCCTGAGTACGGCGCATCACGCGTCGCGGAGCGCAGGCGATGCCGATGGCAGACAGTCGCAGTGTCACCATGCTGGAACTGGACCGGCACCTGAGCCAGTCGCTGGAGCAGGCACGGCATGCGCCGGTGAACGTGCAACGCTATGGACGCTCGTGGGTATGGGTGCTGTCCAGCGACGCGTGGGCGGATGCTGCGCGTTGGGCAGCGCTGGACAGCAGCGCGCATCCGTTGTTGGCCCTGCGCAGGGTGCTTGATGTGCAGTTGCGGCCCTGGCCCGAGACTGTCATGAACCTGCTGCCGTTTGATGCGGGCGCTACGCGCGCGCTGCAACGCGCCGCGTTGCTGGTGGTGCTGCGCGATCTGAACAGCGCGCAGCGGGTGTTCGATGATCTGCGCTACCACCAGGCCTATCGGCTGTTTGTCGGCCTCGGTCACGGCACGGCATGGTCGTCGATGCAGTGCGTGCGGCTGCTGCAGGCATGCGCGCAGTCGCTGCTGCGTGCATGCATTGAAGACACGCTGGGCGAAATTCCTGCGCCGCTGCTGGAGGCCGCGCGCGTGCCTGCAGGGCGCACAGTGCCGCTGCAGGTGCAGGCGCAGCGAATAGCAGGCGGATGTTTATCGTACTGACACATGCACCGCTGACCATGGCGCAGCGGTCTCTTCCAGGATGACAGGGGCGGAACAATGGCAAGGCAGGTTCGTGGTCGCTGGGCACGGCAGCAGGGTTTCAGCCTGATCGAGATCATGGTGGTGGTGGTGATCATCGGCATCCTCGCCGCCTTGATCGTGCCGCGCTTGATGGATCGCCCCGACCAGGCGCGCGTGGTGGCGGCGCGGCAGGATATCGCTGCGTTGATGCAGGCATTGAAGCTGTTCAAGCTGGACAACGGACGCTACCCCACTGCCGAGCAGGGGCTGAAGGCACTGGTGACGCCACCGCAGGGCGGCGGCGCAATGCCGGTGACGCCCTATCTGGACCGCCTGCCGAATGACCCGTGGGGCCATCCCTACCAGTACCAGATTCCCGGCACCCACGGCGACATCGATGTGTTCTCGCTGGGTGCGGACAGCAAGCCGGGCGGCGATGCCGGCAACGCGGACATCGGCTCCTGGCAGCTGTGAGGCGCGCAGATGGCAGCCCGGGTGCGTTCGGTGTCATGCGCCGGCCAGCGTGGCATGGCGGTGATCGTGGCGATGCTGGTGGTGGCGTTGGTGGCGGTGATCGCCACCGCGCTGCTCACCCGGCAGTCGGCGCAGCTGCGCATGCTGCGCGGCGACCAGCTGCGTGCGCAGGTGCGCATGACCGTGGACGCCTCGCTGGAGCGCGCGGCACAGCAGCTGCGTGAAGACGCGCGCGAGCAGGTGACGACGGTGCGCGGCGGGCGCTGGGCGCGGCCGCTGCAATCGCAGGTGCCGCTTCCGGTACAGCTGCAACTGGTCGATGCGCAATCGATGTTCAACCTGCGCAATCTGCTGGCACAGGGCAAGCCGGACCCGGACGCACGGCACGCGTTCATCGCCCTGTGCGCCGGGCAGGGGCTGGGGCAGGGCGCCTGCGCCGCTGCGGCCGAGCACATACAGGTGCGCCTGCGCGATGGCGACCTCCAGGCGCAGGCGCCACTGCCGCGCGAATCATTGATCGAGCAGGCCTTTGCGGGGTCGGATCCGCTGGCCGTGCAGGCGCTGGCGCGGCGCACCGTGGTGCTGCCGGCGCAGACCCTGGTCAATGCCAACACCAGCGATCTGAGCGTGCTGCAGGCGGTCACGCCCGAGGTCGAGCGGGGGCGCCTGCAGGCGCTGCTCGGGGAGCGTGACGGTGGCCACTGGCTGCTCAATCGCGGTGACATCGCCAATCGACTCCAACTGAGCAGCGCGCAGATGGCCCAGGTGCCCCTTGGCATTCATAGTGAGTGGTTTCTCGCCGTCGGCCAGGTACAGGCCGACGGCCAGGCGGTCGACTTCCGGGCACTGATCTGGCGTGAGTACCGCGATGACGGTGTGCGCGTGCAACGCGTGTGGACGAGGATCGGCGCATGAGCATGCAGTTGAGGATCTGCCTGCCACCGCTGGAGCGCCTGCGCACCGACAATGAGGTCGATTGGGCGCTGCTGCACAAGGGCGCCGTGCAGGCGCATGGTCGCGGGACGCTGATGACACTGGGCCAGCGCCATCCACAGGCCGAGGTGCTGGCCTGCCTCGATCCGCACGATCTGATCCTGCTGGAGCTGCAGCTGCCGCCACTGACCGGGCGCAGGCTGCAGGCTGCATTGCAGGGCGAAGTGGAGGCGATGCTGCTGGACGACCTGCAGGAGGTGGCCCTGGCGCACGGCGCGCAGGCCGATGACGGCAGCGTGCCGGTCGCCTGGCTGGGCCAGCAGGCGATGGTGCAGGCACAGCAGCTGCTGGAAGCGTTCGGCCTGCGGCTGCGCGCACTGTACCCGACGCCGCTGCTGCTGCCGTGGAACGGCGGGGAAGCGACGCTGTGGGCCTGCGGTGAGCACCTGCTGGTGCGCAGCGGGCGTGACCGGGGCGGCGTGCAGTGGTGTGGCGGGCGTGACGCAGGCGCGGTCATGCAGGCGCTGGCGGCGCGGCTGCAGCAGTCCGGCGTACAGGCCGTGCAGTGGATCGGCAGCGTTCCGGCAGGATGGCCGGAAAGCCTGCCTGCAACGGCGGTCGCGCACCAACTGCAGGCCTGCGGACCGCTGCCGGGGTGGTCTCTGCCTCTGCCCAGTGCGGCCCGGAAGCGGCCGCGGCTGGCGATCGGGCTGGCATTGGCCGCGGTGCTGCTGGCGGCACTGGGCCTGCAGCTGCAGGTTTCGCGTTGGCGCAGCGAGGGCGAGGCGCTGCAGCAGGACATGGCGCGGCAGTTCAGCGCGCGCTTCCCCGAGATCACCGATGTGGTGGACCCGGTGCTGCAGGCGCGGCGTGCGCTGGCCGCACCAGCGCCGATGCCGTCGTTGCCGGCGGTGCAGCGGCAGGTGGCCAGAACGCTGCAGGCGATTCCGGAACTGGGCGGCCAGGTTCGCGGCCTGCATTACCAGCCGGGGCAGCTGGACCTTGAACTGGACCCCGATGTGCAGGCGCTGGCCGACGACGCGCAACGGCTGCAGCAGTGGCAGCAGGCAGCCCAGGCGCAGGGCCTGGAGCTGGCACGCGCGAACGATGGGCGCCTGCGCGTGAGCGGGGGCGACCGGTGACCACACCGACCCTGCGCCGGGGTGCGGGCCTGGCAGGCCTGCAGCAGCGCTGGCAGCGCCTGCCGCCTCGCGACCGGTTGATGCTCGGCGTGATGATGGGTGCGCTGCTGATGGCAGGCCTGTGGTCGTTCTGGCTGGAGCCGCTGCTGAAGCAGCGTACGCACTGGCAGGCGGAACTGCCGCGACTGCAGGCACAGGCCAGCGCACTGGCGCCGCTGCTGCGCGCCCGCGAGCGCCAGCAGCAGGCCCGGGATCAACGCCCGACGCTGGCCGGGCTGCGCGAACGGATCCGGTCCGCCGGGCTCGCCGAAGGACTGCATATCGAAGCACGCGACGGGCGCTGGCACCTGCAGGTGCAGGGCGTGCCCGCCGACGCGCTGTGGAACTGGCTGCTGCCGGTGCTGGCTGATCCGGCCATCGAACTGCAGCAGCTGCAACTGACACGTACAGGGGATGCGAACATGCCGGCGGCACGGATTACCGGAAACATCGTGATGGCACCCGTTGCGGGTGGACATTCATGAGAGCGATGCGCAGTCTTGCCTGCAGCAGCGCGCTGGCCCTGATCGTGGGCATGGCGCATGTTCCGGCTGTGGTGCTGGCGCAGGACGCCCGCGATGAACCGGTACAGTTGAACCTGGTGGATACCGATATCGGTGGCGTGCTGCGCATGGCAGCGCGCTTCACCGGCCGCCAGTTCCTGGTCGATCCGCGGGTGACCGGCAAGATGACCGTGGTCTCCGAGGGGCCGGTCAGCCGTACCCAGGCCTACCAGCTGCTGCTGGGTGCGTTGCGCATGCGTGGCTTCGCCGTGGTCGAGAACGGTGGGGTGAGCCGGGTGGTGCCACAGGCCGACGCCAAGCTGCTCGGCGGACGCGTCGGTGCGGGTGGCGCCGGCGGCGAGGTGACCACGCGAACCTTCGCGCTGCGCTACGAGAATGCGGCTGCACTGGTGGCGGTGCTGCGGCCGATGATCAGCCCGGACAACCCGATCACGGCCAACCCGGGCAACAACACCCTGGTGATCACCGACTACGCCGACAACCTGGAGCGCATTGCGCGGGTGATCGCCAGCGTGGATACGCCGGCTGGCATGGACACCGATGTGGTCAAGCTGCAGCAGGGCATCGCGGTGGACGTGGCGGCGATGGTGGCGCCGCTGCTGGATGCACAAGGCGCCGAGCCGAGCCAGAAGGTGGTGGTGATGGCCGATCCGCGCAGCAACAGCGTCCTGCTGCGCTCCAGCAGCCCCGGTCGCACGCGCCTGGCGCGGCAGTTGGTGGAGAAGCTGGACAAGGCCCAGGACGAGTCCGGCAACCTGCACGTGGTGTATCTGCGCAACGCCCAGGCCAACCAGCTGGCCGGGGTTCTGCGCGGCGTGGTGGCCGGGCAGAGCGATGCACCGGCAATGGGCAGCAACGAAGGCATCACGCCGCTGCCCGGCGATGCCAGCCGCAGCACGCCGTCACAACCGTCGCAGGCGCAGGCGCAACAGGCAAAGGCCGGCGGCAATGCGCTGGAATCACAACGGCTTGATCCCAACCGCCGCGACCCGATCGAGGCCGGCAGTACCGGCTTCAGCCAGAACGGCATCTCGGTGCAGGCCGACGTGGCAACCAACACGCTGCTGATCTCGGCGCCCGAGCCGGTGTACCGCAACCTGCGGCGGGTGATCGACCAGCTTGACCAGCGCCGCGCGCAGGTGCTGGTGGAAAGCCTGATCGTGGAGGTCAACCAGACCGACGCGGCCGAACTGGGCGTGCAATGGATGCTGGGCAATGGCCGCATCTTCGGTGGCACCCACTTCGGCGGCACCACCGGTGGCAGCGGACTGAACACCGGCGCGCGCACCACCCTGGACGTGCTGCCCAAGGATGGCCTGAAGATCGGTGTCATCGACGGCACCATCAACCTGCCGGGGGTCGGCCAGATCCTCAACATGAAGGCACTGGCCAATGCGCTGCAGAGCCGGGGCGGTGCCAACATTCTGTCCACGCCCAACCTGATGACCCTGGACAATGAGGCGGCCAGCATCATGGTCGGCCAGACCGTGCCGTTCGTCAGCGGTCGTTACGTGACCGACGGCGGGGGCGGCAGCAACAACCCGTTCCAGACCATCGTCCGCGAGGACGTCGGCCTGAAGCTGCGCGTGCGCCCACAGATTTCGGAGGGCGGCACGGTGAAGCTGGACATCTACCAGGAAGTCAGCAGCATCGACGCGCAGAGCGCGAGCAGCACGGCCGGCATCATCACCAACAAGCGTGCACTGGACACCAGCGTGCTGCTGGACGATGGCCAGATCATGGTGCTCGGTGGGCTGCTGGAAGACAGCGTCAGCCATGGTCGCGATGCGGTGCCGGGGCTGGGAAAGATCCCGGTGCTGGGGGCGCTGTTCCGCAGCGATACGCGCAAGCGCGCCAAGACCAACCTGATGGTGTTCCTGCGCCCGCACGTGGTGCGCGACCCGGCCGCCGGCCAGCGTCTGACCCGTGACCGCTACGACTACATGCGCAACGCGCAGGCCGGTGCGCAGCCGGCACAGAGCTGGGCACTACCCGCGCTTTCCGCGCCGCAGCTGCCGCCGCAGGATCTGTCCGTGCTGGGCCAGGGCAATGCGCGCGATGGCCAGGGCCAGCCGTTGCAGAACAGCAGCCTGGCGGCGCTGTATCCGGCAGGCGAGGGTGATGCACAGCTGGTGCAGTTCGCGCAGGGGCTGGACGTGGCACGCGCCAGCCAGGGCGTGGCGCAGGCACGGGCGCTGGGATTGCAGGCCTATGCCGAGGCCACGCCGGGCGGGAATGGGCAGCGCCTGCGGGTGCGGCTGCCACGCGATCCCTCGAAGCTGGACCCGGCCTTGCAGCAGCTGCGCGGGCTGGGCTACACGCCGGAACTGGTGATCGGTCCGTGAGCACGACCGCGCCGTTGCCGTATGCCTGGGTGCGCAGCCATGGCGTGATGCTGGCCGAGGCCGGCGGCGAGCCGGTGCTGCTGGGCACTGCCGAAACCGCCGCCTGGGCAGTGGCCGAACTGCGCCGCCGGCATGGCCCGCTGCCGTTCCAGGCGCTGGATGCCGCCGCATGGCAGCAACGGCTGGGGGAGCAGTATCGCGACGGCGGCGATGCCGCAGCGGTGGTCGGTGCCGCTGAAAGCGAAGTGGATCTGGACCGCCTGATGCAGGACATGCCGGAAGTCACCGATCTGCTGGACGCGCAGGACGACGCGCCAGTGATCCGGATGATCAACGCGCTGCTGGCGCAGGCCGCACGCGATGGTGCCAGCGACCTGCACATCGAGCCGTTCGAGACCCATTCGGTGGTGCGCTACCGGGTGGATGGCACCCTGCGTGACATGGTGCAGCCACGCCGTGCACTGCATGCGGCGCTGGTGTCGCGCATCAAGATCATGGCGCACCTGGATATCGCCGAGAAGCGCCTGCCGCAGGACGGCCGCATCGCGATCCGGGTCGGTGGCCGGCCACTGGACATCCGCGTGTCCACGGTGCCGACCGGACATGGCGAGCGCGCTGTGCTGCGCCTGCTGGAAAAGGATGCCGGCCGCCTGCAGCTGCAGCGGCTCGGCATGGCCGACGACACCCTGGCGACCTTCACCGGGTTGATCCGGCAACCGCATGGCATCGTGCTGGTGACCGGCCCGACCGGCAGCGGCAAGACCACCTCGCTGTACGCCGCGCTGGGCCAGCTCGACAGCAGCACCAGCAACATCCTGACCGTGGAAGACCCGGTGGAGTACGACTTCGCGGGTATCGGCCAGATCCAGGTCAATGCGCGCATCGGCATGAGTTTCGGCACCGCGCTGCGCGCGATCCTGCGCCAGGACCCGGATACGATCATGATCGGCGAGATCCGCGACCTGGAAACCGCGCAGATCGCGGTGCAGTCATCGCTGACCGGCCATGGCGTGCTGGCCTCGCTGCACACCAACGACGCGATCTCGGCGGTGACCCGCCTGGCCGACATGGGTGTGGAGCCGTTCCTGCTGGCCTCTTCGCTGCGCGGCGTCCTGGCGCAGCGGCTGGTGCGGCGCTTGTGCACCCAGTGCCGGCGTGCAGAGGTGGATGGCGAGGGCCGTACCGTGTGGCGCGCGGTGGGCTGCGCGGCGTGCGCGAACAGCGGCTATCGCGGGCGCACCGGTATCCATGAACTGTTCGTGGTCGACGAGAGCGTGCGCGCCCTGATCCACGAAGGGCAGGGTGAGCCTGCGCTGCGGGA
This sequence comes from Stenotrophomonas maltophilia group sp. Smal17, assembly GCF_030237045.1. NCBI lineage: Bacteria > Pseudomonadati > Pseudomonadota > Gammaproteobacteria > Lysobacterales > Lysobacteraceae > Stenotrophomonas > Stenotrophomonas maltophilia group sp. Smal17. Next base: position 22,124 of record NZ_JASJSU010000048.1, on the reverse strand, counting down.
GGCGGCGCGGCGTGCCGGCATGCGCAACCTGCGCGAGGATGGCCAGCGCTGGGTTGACAGTGGCGTGACTACGCTGGAAGAGATCCTGCGCGTTACCGGCGACGCCTGAGGCGACGATGGCACTGTTCGACTACCAGGCCGCCAATGCGCAGGGCCGCATCGAGAAAGGACAGCTGGATGCCGACAGCCCGCGCAGCGCGCGCCAGCTGCTGCGCGGACGCGGGCTGACACCGGTACAGGTGAGTGCGGCACGCGCTGCAGGCAGTGGCTGGGGCGCACGCCGACTGTCGGCCAGCGAGCTGGCCTGGGCCACGCGCCAGTTGGCCAGCCTGCTGGCCGCAAGCCTGCCGCTGGAAAGCGCGCTGAGCGCGGTGATCGAGCAGGCCGAGCGCCCGCACGTCGCGCAGGCGCTTACCGCGGTGCGTGCCGACGTGCGCGCCGGCCAGCGCCTGACCGTGGCACTGGCCGCGCGGCCGCGTGATTTCCCGCCGATCTACCGTGCGCTGGTCGGTGCGGGTGAAGATTCCGGTGATCTGGCCCGGGTGATGGAGCGTCTGGCCGACTACATCGAGGAGCGCAATGCACTCCAGGCCAAGGTGCTGACGGCCTTCATCTACCCGGCGGCGATCAGCCTGGTATCGGTGGCGATCGTGATCTTCCTGCTCAGCTACGTCGTGCCGCAGGTTGTGACTGCGTTCGTGCAGGCGCGGCAGACGCTGCCGATGCTGACCCAGGTGATGCTGGCTGCCAGCGCGTTCGTGCGCAGCTGGGGCGTGTGGGTGGCACTGGGCAGTGGCGCGCTGGTGGTAGCGTGGCGGCTTGCACTGCGCCGGCCAGAGCTGCGCCTGCGCTGGGATGCGATGCTGCTTCGTCTGCCGATGGTGGGGCGTTTTGTTCTGGGCGTGAACAGTGCGCGCTTTGCCTCGACGCTGGCGATCCTGCTCGATGCCGGCGTGCCGCTGCTGCGTGCCCTGGAGGCGGCGCGGCAGACGTTGGGCAATGCATTGCTGTCGCGCTGCGCCGACGACGTATCCGCGCGGGTACGCGAAGGTGCGGCGCTGGGTGCTGCGCTGAAGGTGCAGAAAGTCTATCCGCCGATCCTGGTGCACCTGGTGGCCAGTGGCGAGAAGACCGGTTCGCTGGCACCCCTGCTGGATCGCGCTGCACAGACCATCTCACGCGAGATCGAGCGCCGGGCGATGGCGCTGACCGCACTGCTGGAACCGACCATGATCCTGGTGATGGGCGGCGTGGTACTGACCATCGTACTGGCGGTGCTGATGCCGATCATGGAGATGAACCAGCTGGTGCAGTAGATCCACGCCCTGCGCGGATGGATCGCTCGATTCTCCACACAATCCTCCACACCTTTTCCTGATCTTCCACAGGTTTCTTAAGCGGCCTGTCATCGGCGCGGACCAGCATGGACACGTCGCCGCAGAGTGGGCTGGGAGGCCCTCGGCGGCAGCAGGCGTGAAGTGACCGTTCCTCCCTTGGTGTTTCCCTTCGCAGTAAACCCTTCAGGAGAAGATCATGAACAAGTACAAGACCCTGGCCGCGCTGGTTGCCACCGCGCTGCTGGCTACCGCAGGTGCCGCCTCGGCGCAGTCGCTCGTGCAGGGCGGTGGCGCTTCGCTGCCGGCCAAGCTGTACAAGGGTTCGGCCGACAGCATCCTGCCGGCCAACTTCAGCTATGAAGTGACCGGTTCGGGCACCGGCAAGCAGGCCTTCCTGGAAAACCGTGCCGACCTGTTCAAGACCACCGGCACCGTGCATTTCGCCGGCAGCGACTCGGTGCTGACCGACGCTGAGATCGCCGCCTATGCCGCCAACTTCGCCCCGACCTACGGCCCGCTGATCCAGATTCCGTCGGTCGGCACCTCGGTCACCGTTCCGTTCAACAGCGCCGGTGGCAATCTCGACCTGAGCGTCACCCAGCTGTGCGGCGTGTTCTCCGGCAAGATCACCAACTGGAGCACCCTGGATGCGAATCGTTCGGGCCCGATCACCGTCGTGTACCGCAACGAGAAGAGCGGCACCACCGAACTGCTGACCCGCTTCCTGGCCAGCGCCTGCTCGGCCAGCGACACCGCCGGCAGCACCCTGATCGGCGGCAAGTTCAGCACCACCCAGGAGTTCTGGAAGCAGTTCTCGTCGCTGCCGGCGAACTTCACCACCGCTTCGGCGCTGGGCAGCCAGCCGCTGTATGACAAGGTCTACGCCACCACCGGTGCGATTGGTTACATCGGCCCGGACGTGGTGCCGAACCTGAGCGACGCCACCAAGATCGCCAAGGTGCGTGGCTTCTCGCCGAACGACCCGAGCGTGCAGGCCACCCTGGACACGGTGCTGCCGCCGACCGGCGCTGCTGCCAATGACGTGCGCAACTGGGCCCCGGTGTTCACCAACCCGCCGTCCGTCGGTTACCCGATCGTGGGCTACACCACCTTCGAGCTGGGCCAGTGCTACAAGGCCGGCAACGTTGCGCTCGCCCTGCGCGGCTTCCTGCTGGGCCACTACAACGGCAACAACGATGCCGCGTCGCGCGCCCACGGTTTCGTTCCGCTCACCCCGGCCTGGCGTGATGCCATCCGCAACCGCTTCGTGCTCGCCAGCAGCGTCAACGGCGTGAACAACGCCAGCGCCTGCGCCGGCCTCGGCCGCCCGTAATCGCGTCGAACGCAGTGCTTTAACCGAGCGCCGGCCGTGAGGCCGGCGCTCTCTTGCGTGTGGCTGCCGGCCCCGGACCGGGCAGGCATCCGGCCCATTCCTGCACCGGCGGCGCTGTCTTTTGATGTCGGCTTCACGCAGCCGTCCCCGTCTTACAGAAGCAGGGCGCGTGCCGCCCGATCCTTCAGAGCGCGCCGCGATCGCGGCCGCCCAACCAGGTTGACGAGGTTCAGATGTCGCATCCGCTCACGACCGCTTCGCGCCCGTCCACGCTGCGCCGCAGCCACCCGATGGCCTGGGCCGTCGCCGTCGCGCTTGGCACGGTGGTGGCGCCGGCCAGCCAGGCCCAGCAGGCCTTCAGCCCGGCCTGGTTTGCCGACCGCGGTGCCGCCCAGGGCGCGGCCGCGCAGAGTGGACGCATGCCCAGCGGGGTGCCGATCCAGTTCCAGCTGCCCGCGCAGCAGCAGGATGCGGCCCGCCAGCAGCTGCAGCAGTCGATCGACAACCTGGGGACCGCCGCACAGGCCATCGCGCTGCAGCAGCGGCTGCAGCAGGAAGCCAGGCAGGCCCGGCGTGATGCGGGATTCGTGGTGGCCGACGGGCTGGGCAAGGACGGCCTGAAGGTGGATGAGAACCCGCTGACGCGGGGCTGGACCAACGCGCGCGAGGCCATCCAGGCGCAGGGCGCCGATGGCCGCGTGCAGGTCAGCATCGAACAGACCGCAGACAAGGCGATCCTGAACTGGGAGACCTTCAACATTGGTGCCAACACCACGTTGAACTTCCTGCAGAACGCGGACTGGGCGGTGTTGAACCGGGTCAACGACCCCAACGCACGGCCCAGCCAGATCCTCGGCCAGCTGAAGGCCGACGGCAGCGTGTTCGTGGTCAACCGCAACGGCGTGATCTTCGGCAACAACGGCCAGGTGAACGTGCGCAACCTGGTGGCGGCGGCCGCGCGGATCAGCGACACGCAGTTCCGTGATGAAGGCCTGTACAGCGTCAACGCCAGTTCGGATGCGCTGACCGAGGCGTTCGGCAAGGTGATGGTGGAGCGAGGTGCCCGCATCGCCACCCATGAGCCCACCACGGCCACGCGCGGGGGCGGCTATGTCCTGCTGGCGGGGCGCAGCGTGGAGAATGCCGGCCAGATCGACACCCGCAAGGGCCAGACCCAGCTCGCCGCGGGCGACAGCTTCGTGATCCGGCGCGGCGTGGGCACGGCACAGAACACGTCGTCCACCACCGGTGGCAACGAGATCGCGCCGCGCTTCGTGGCGGGCAGCACGGCAGGCGATGTGCGCAACAGCGGCCTGATCCAGGCACGCGAAGGCGACATCACGCTGGCCGGACGCCATGTCGAGCAGGCCGGCGTTGCGGTCGCCACTAGCACCCTGAACCAGCGCGGCACCGTGCACCTGCTCAGCTCCGCCAGCGATGGCAAGGCCAGCGTGACCCTCGGCCGCGATGCCACCACGGCCATCCTGCTTGAGGACGATGGCAAGACCACCGCGCTCGACAGCCAGCGGCAGGCGCTGCTGAACGAGTCGGCGGCCCAGGACAAGGTGCGCAGTACCGCCGCACAGGGGGCATTCGACAACCTGTCGCGGCTGCAGGATCGGCGCGACCAGTCGCGCGTGGAAATCGTCTCCGGGGGCACGGTCGAGGCCCAGGCCGGGTCGCTGACCCTGGCGACCGGCGGCCAGATCGTGGTCGATGCACGCCAGCGCACGCTGCTGGGCGAAGGCGCACGCGTGGATGTATCCGGTGCCACCGGGGTGAAGGTGGCGATGGAGAGCAACCAGCTGGAAATCAACGTGCAGGGCAACGAACTGCGCGATGCCCCGGACGTGCGCGATGCCGGCACGCTCAACAGCAGCCGGGTCTGGGTCGACCGGCGCGGCCTGATCTACGTGCCGGCCGGTACCGGCGGCCATGAAGGCGAACGCTGGTATGCCGGCGGAGGGCTGCTGGAAGTGAGCGGCTACCTGGGCAACCAGCGCCACTCCATCGGCGAATGGGCCGCGCAGGGCGGCACCGTGCAGCTTGCCGGCAGCGAAGTGGTCAGCGCCGCGGGTTCGCGGATCAACCTGTCCGGCGGCAGCCTCGATGTGGCCAGCGGCATGCTCAAGGAGAGCTGGCTGCGCGGCAACGATGGACAGCTGTATCGCCTGGACGACGCGCCGGTGGATCGTGGATTCGCCGGCCTGTATCGCGGCTTTGAAGTGGAACAGGCGCGCTGGGGCATCACCGAAGCCTGGCGCAATCCGTTGATCGGCAATGAATCGCGTTACGAGAATGGCTACACGGTGGGACGCGATGCCGGGCGGCTGCTGGTTTCGGCGCCCACCGCGGTGCTGGAGGGGCAGATCGATACGGCCGTGTTCAATGGCGTGCGGCAGACGCGGGCACCGGGCAGCAGCACCGATGGCTACGTGCAATCGCAGACGGCGGTGGCACGCGGCGCACAGCTGTGGCTGGGGCGCTACGACGGTACCGGCCGCAATGCGGTGTTCGACTCGCAGGTGCGCATCGGCACGGCCGCGGCGGCGACCGCCCGCTGGAGCCTGCAGAGCGCGCTGGATGAAAGCCGTCGCAACACCGTCTGGCTCGATGGCGCACAGTTGAGCGCCCAGCAGTGGGGCCGGCTGGACCTGGCGACGGCAGGCGGCATCCGCATCGACGGTGAGCTGGCCCTTGCCGATGGCGGGCAGCTGAACCTGGTCGGTGGCCGCGTCGACATCAACGGCCAGGTCCGGATTGGCGGTGGCAGCCTGACTGCCAGCAACCTCCTGGCCGACGCCACCGGCCGCATGCAGGTGGTGCAGGCCAACGGCCGTGGTGTGGTCGCATTGGGCGAAGCGGCGGTGATCGACCTGGACGGGCGCTGGGCAAACCAGCGCCTGGACGGCGGCGCCGGCAGCGCGCAGGCATGGATCAACGGCGGTCGCGTGCAGCTGGAAAGCAGCCATGATGTGTCGTTGGCCGCAGGCAGCCGCATCAGTGTCGATGCAGGTGGACGCGTCGACCTGCAGGGCAAGGCCAGTACAGGCAAGGGCGGTGACATCGCCCTGCTGGCCGACAGCAGCCAGGTGACCACCGACGGCAGTGGGCGCTTGCAGCTGGACGGGCGGCTCAGCGGCCTGGGCGGCACGGGGGCCGGCACCCTGCAGCTGGCGACCGGGGGCAAGGTGACGTTGGCTGACCGGGCCCGCGACGATGGCAGCCTGTGGTTGTCACCGACGCTGCTGCGCAGCGGATTCGGTCAGTACGACATCAACGGCCATGCCGGGCTTGAGGTGGCCGATGGCACCCAGCTGGACGTGCGCGCACCGACGTTGCGCGTGCGCCAGGCCGCTGCCGATGCAGCGATCGCAGGCGAGGGCCTGGAGGCCTGGACGGCACCGCTGTATGCCTTCGACCCGGGCAGCGGGTCGGTCACCCAGCGGCAGGGCGCAAGCGTGCTGCTGCGCTCGCAGCGCAATACGCTGGGCGGAGATGTAAGGATCGGCAGCAACGCGGTCGTGCAGGTCGATGCCGGGCAGTCGATCGAGCTGCGCGGCGGTGGCAACATCGACGTGGCCGGTGCGCTGATCGCAAAGGCAGGCAGCATCCGCCTCGACGATGTGCGCGACAACCAGCAGCGCTACCAGATCGGCGGCACCCCGTTGCGCTATCGCATCGGCAGCAACGCGCTGCTGGATGTGTCCGGCGACAGCTTCGCCGCGGAGGACGCCGCGGGTCGCCACCAGGGCGTGCTGCACTCGGGCGGCAGCATCGGGATCGGCGGTACGCTGGACTGGGAGTCGCGTGACGCGCTGGAGAACCGCCCACTGGATGCCTTCGTGGTGGTCGAGCGCGGCGCGGTTCTGGATGCGTCCGGTACCCGTGAGACGCTGACGGTGGATGGCAGTGGCACCCGCTCCGTGGCCAGCGACGGCGGCACGATCGTGCTGCGCTCGGCCAATGGCCTGTACCTGGATGGCACGCTGCGGGCGGCGGCCGGTGGCGTTGGCGCGCAGGGCGGCACGCTGGGCGTGGCCTTCGGCGGTGGGGTGTACGAGCGCCGGGCGGGCGCTGCGGAGCTTGGCCCGCGTGCAATCACCCTGGTGCAGCAGTCCAGCGATGCAGCCCCTGGCGCGTCCACGCCATTGCAGCACGGGCACGCCGAGCTGTCGGCGGCACAGGTGCAGGCCGGTGGCTTCGACCATCTTTCGGTGTTCGGCGATCTTCGCGCGCAGGGGGATGTCGACCTGCGCGTGGGGCAGAGCCTGCGCCTGTACGGGCTGAGCGATGCCGCGATGGGCATGGCCACCGGCAGCGCGGCGGGATCGGCATTGCACGTGCAGGCGCCCTATGTGCGCCTTGCGCAGGCACGCTGGTTCCGTGACACCTCGGACAATCCCTTTGTGGCGCCGGTGGCGGCCCGTGCCGACGCCGGCAACCACAGTTTCAGCGCCTCGGCACAGGTGCTGGACGTACGCGATACGGTCGATCTGGCCGGCTTCGGCAGCGCCCACCTTGCCAGCAGCGGCGACCTGCGGCTGCTGGCGAAAGTCAGTGGCAACAGCAACTTCTTCGATACCCAGCTGCTGGCGCCGTCGAGCCTGGACATCACGGCCGCGCAGATCTATCCGGTTGCCGGAACCAAGGGCCGTATCGCGGTATCGATCTACGACGTGCTGGGTGGACAGAACAACTGGACCGATGCCAAGGGCGTGCTTCGCATCCATGGCACCGGCGCCACGCCTCCTGCGGCCGATTCGGTGTTCGGTTCGCTGGCGTTGGTTGCCGCCACGGTCGAGCAGGGAGGCGTCGTGCGCGCGCCGCTGGGACAGCTGGTGATCGGCGGCCTGGGCCCAGGCAATGTCGCGTCGCGTATCACGCTGTTGCCCGGCAGTGTGACCTCAAGCAGCGCAGCCGGCCTCAGCGTTCCCTTCGGTGGCACCGTGGATGGCCAGCGCTGGCGCCTGAACGGCAAGGATGTCAGCCCCAGCCTGGTGGGCATGATCAGCGCCGTGGACACGGTGGGTGTCGACCTGCATGCCAACAGTGTCGACATCCAGGCCGGTGCGCTGCTGGACCTGTCCGGTGGCGGCACGCTGACCGGCGCAGGGTTCGTCAGTGGCCGCAGCGGCTCGGTGGACGTGCGCAGCCACGCACTGCGTGACGCCAATCCGGCTTACACCTTCAGCGCCAGCAGCAACGCGGTGTATGCCATTGTCCCGTCCTACCGCAACGGCATCGCGCCGCTGGGCCTGGCCGACGGCAGCGCCGACCCGGGCATCGGCCAGCGCATCACCGTGCCTGAAGGGGTGCCGGGCCTGGCGGCGGGCACCTATACGTTGCTGCCGGCGTCCTACGCGCTGCAGCCGGGCGCGTTCCGGGTGGAAGTAGGGGCGCAGGGCACGCAGCAGGCGTTGGCCACCGCCACCGGAACCGGCTCGTGGAAAGTGAGCGGCCAGCAGGCGCAGGGGCTTGCGCCTGCCGCATCGCCGTTGTGGACGGACCTGGTGCTGACCCCGGCCGACGTGGTGCGCCGCCACTCCGGCTACAACGAAACCGGCTACAACGCGTTCGTGCAGGAAGATGCGGCGCGCCGTGGCATCGCGCGTGGCATGCAGTCGGTGGACGCCGGCACGCTGCGGCTGACGCTGGGCGCCGGTGCAGGCCTGGGCACCACAGACGCACTGCGCATGCAGGGCATGACACGTTTCGCGGCCGAGGCTGGCAGCAAGGGCTTCGGCGGTACGGTGTCGGTGGTCGGCAATGGTGGCCCGAGCACGCTGGAAGTGCTGGGTGCAGGCCAGCGCGCCAGCGCGGGCAGCATGGCGGCCATTTTCGCCGACGCGCTCACGGCGTTGCAGCCCTCGCGCCTGATGGTCGGTGTGACCCTGCGTCCGGACGCCACTCTGCCCGGCACGCTGAATGTGAAATCGGAAGGCGGCGGCGTGCTGGTTCGTTCCGGTGCAACGCTGAGCGCCCCTGAGGTGATCCTGGGCGCAGCAGCCGGTGGCGCGGGCGTGGTGATCGAGCAGGGCGCCGTGATCAGTACGGTCGGGCGTGGAAAGCCCGGCTACGACGCCACCGATGGCTATCTGATGAAGCTCGACGCGACCACGGGCGTGCTGGCCGTGTCCAACGGCCAGACCAACCTGCTGTCGGGGGGCGCGGCCGCCCGGGTGGCGATCGATGTGGGCGCCTGCCGCAGCGACAGCTGCACCGGGCAGACCCGGTTGCTGTCCGAGGGCAGCATCAATGTCAGTACCGAGGGCGGGTTCCAGCTGCGCGACAATGTCAGCTATGGCACGCGCCGGTTGGGCCTGTCGATGACCGCCATCAACCTCGGTGATGCTGCATCGTTGCAGGCGATGGCTGCACAGGGTGCCCTGCCGCAGGGGCTGGCGCTGAACCAGCAGACCCTGCAGCAGCTGCTGCGGGGCAATACCGCGCTTGGCACGCCCGCGCTGGAGACACTGAGCCTGTCCGCACGCGACGCGATCAACGTATTCGGCAGCGTGGACCTGGACACCCGCAATCCGGCCACCGGCAACAGCAGCCTGCGCGAGCTGGTGCTGGGGGCGCCGGCCATCCATGGCTACGGCAAGGCCGGTGACCAGGCCCGCATCTATGCCGACACGCTGGTATGGGATGGCACACAGGCGGTATCGACGGTGCTGACCGACGGTACCCCGCAGGCGCCGGGCGCAGCGATGGTCGATCGGCTCGGCCATGGACAGCTCGAGCTCAACACCCGCTCGCTGATCCTCGGCCGCGCGCCCTATACACGCCCCAGTTCGGAAGTGCCGGCCAACCGCCAGGTGCTCGGGTTCGACGGCGTCTCGCTGCGGGCCACGCAGCAGGTGCAGTTCGCCGGCAAGGGCACGCTGGATGTCTACCAGGCCCAGGGCGCCTACCAGGCCGGCACGGGTTGGCAGTACAGCGGCGGCGCACTGGACATCCAGGCACCGCTGCTGACCGGCGCGGCGGGAAGCACCCTGCAGGTACGCAGCGGGGGTGATCTGCGCATCAGCGGCGCCGGCCAGACCCAGGGGCACGACGCGCTGGGCGCCGAACTGGGGCTGCAGGCACGCAATATCCTGATCGACTCTGCCGTGGCGCTGGCCTCGGGCCGCCTGCAGGCCAGGGCGGACGGCGACGTGGTGCTGGGCAGCAACGCCCGCATCGACCTGGCCGGGCGCCGCATCCGCATGGACGATCTGGACAAGTACAGCTGGGGCGGCGACGTTGAACTCACCGCCCGCCAGGGCAACGTGCTGGCCGCCGCTGGCTCGAGCATCGACGTCTCGGCATCGAACAACCGCGCAGGGCGGATCACCGCCAATGCGCTGGGCGAGAACGCGGGCCGCATCGACCTGGCCGGGACCCTGCGTGGTAGCGCGAGTGGTCGCCAGGCCACCGGTGGCAGCACCGTGCCCTATGACAGCGGCGAACTGCTGTTGCGCGCGCAGCAGCTTTCCGACTTCGCCGGCTTGAATCGCCAGCTGGATGCGGGCGGCTTCTTCGGTACCCGCAGCTTCCAGCTCAAGCAGGGCGACCTGACCGTGACCGACACGCTGAAGGCGCGCAACGTTGCGCTCAGCATCGATGGCGGCAGCCTGCATGTGCTCGGCACCATCGACGCCAGCGGAGAGCAGGTGGGAAGCATCCGCCTGGCCGCGCGTGACCGCCTGCAGGTGGATGGACGGCTGGATGCACACGGCAGCGGGCTGCGGGTGGACAGCTACGGCAAGATCATCGACAGCAGCAACCGTGCGCTGGTGGAGCTGGGCAGCCGCGACGGCGAGGTGGTGCTGGGCAGTGCCGCGCGCGTTGACCTGCGCAGCGGCACCGCGGTTGCACAGGGCGACGCGCCCGGCCAGAACGATGGCGTGGCACGAGGCACCTTCACCCTCAATGTGCCGCGACGGGGCACTGACGATGCAGCAGTGCGCGCCGAGTCCGGTGCGTCGGTCACCGGCGCGCGGGATGTGCTGGTCAATGCCTTCCGGCGCTATACCGACGCCCCGCTGGCAGCGACGCCGGATGTCAATGGCCATCGGCCGCAGCTGGTCACCCAGCAATGGCTGGACACGGTGGTCGATCCGCACAACCAGGCATGGATGAACGCCGCCCTCGGCAACGCCGATCTGGCGGCGCGCACTGCGGCACTGGGCAAGGTGCGCCTGCGGCCTGGCGTGGAGATCGTGGGCCAGGTATCGGCCGACAATCCCACCGGCAACCTGACCGTGCGCGGCGACCTGGACCTGTCCGGCTACCGCTATGGTCCGCAGGCCAATCGCAATGACCCCCTGCGCCGTGGATTCGGCGAGTCGGCTGCGCTGGTGCTGCGCGCAGCGGGCGATCTCAGCATCTACGGCAGCATCAATGATGGCTTCGCGCCGCCTCCGGCCAACCCCGATGAGTCGGGCTGGATGCTCGGAGAGACGGCCGATGCCAATACGCTGCGCATCACGCCGCTTGGCGGCGACATCGTGGTGCCCATCGATGGCGTGACGCTGCAGGCCGCGACACGTTTCCCGAAGGGCGCGGTGCTGAACTACGCGATCCCGGTCACGCAGACCGATGTGCCCGCCGGCACCGTGCTGCCGGCGGAGATGCGGCTGGGCGCCCGCCTGCTGCTGGCGGCGGGCACGGTGCTGCCGGCAGCCGTCACCCTCGCCGACGGCACCGTGCTGGCCGCGGGCAGCCTGCTGCAGCAGCCGTTGCAGCTGGCAGCCGGTGACCGGCTGGGCGCCGGCTTCCGGCTCGCTTCGAAAGCAACGCTGGCGGCGCAGCTCTGGCCGGCAGGCGCGGCGTTGCCGGAGGCCATGGAACTGTCCGGCGCGGTTGCACTGGCACCGGGCTCGCTGATTCCGTCGATGACCGCGGTGAAGCTGCCCGGCGGCAAGCCGGTCAACCTGCGGCCGGCCGATGCCAACGGCAGGCAGGGCCGCAACTGGGCGTTGGCGGCAATGTTGCCGGAAGGCACCACGTCGTGGGATGTCACTGCCGTGGCCGGTGCCGATACCTCGGCAGCCGATCCGCGCCTGCGCCGGCTGGATGCCAAGGGCGACCTGATCCTGGCCGACAGCCACTATGGAACGATAGGCACCGTGCAGAAGACCAGCGAGTGGATCGGCGAGCGGGTCCTCACCCTGGATGGCGCGCTTGCGCTGATCGGCGATCCCTCCTACGCCAATCGACCGTTGAAGGAAGTGGCCGAAGAACTGGGCGTCGACGAGCAGACGCTGTGCGACGCAGGCGAAGGCTTCTGCGGCCTGGCCCCGCGCCTGGTGGCCAAGCAGGCCTCGCTGGACCTGGTGGGCGACGAGTCGGCGGTGGGCATGTCGGCGAAGGAATTCGCCGAGATCTTCGGCATGACCGAAGAGAGCTTCTGCGCGATCACCGACTACTGCTATGGCGGCGGTGAACTGATCGAGAAGACGATCTATGGCTCGAAGCTCGGCACTCCGCTGTGGAGTGTGCTGCGCACCGGCAAGGGCGACCTGCAGCTGCTGGCCGGCCGCGACGTGCGGATGATGTCGGGCTTCGGTGTGTACACCGCTGGCGCCCCGACATCGCTCGGCAACGGGCGCGATGCAGTGTTCAATCCGGGCCGGGCGCCGGCACCGGGGCTGTCCACCGTGCTTGGGCCGACCGATGCGGACGGGCGCTATGCAGCGGCCTTGGGGGCATGGCAGGCCTGGTATCCGGACCAGGGCGGAAACCTGACCGTTTCCGCGGGCCGCGACATCCGTGGGGACCTGTGGGACAGCGCCGGCCAGGTAGGATTCGATGTCACGCCGCGCAGCCAGAGCGAAGGCGCGGGCTTTGCCCCCAGTGCGGTGGGCAACTGGCTGTGGCGCCAGGGCAGCCCCGGCGTGGCCGGGGCACCGTCCACGGCGACGAGCTGGTGGGTGAACTTCGGCAGCTACACCAGCCTGCCGACGCTGACCGGTGCGCGCATGGTGGGCTTCATGGGCTTCGGCACGCTGGGTGGCGGCAACCTCACCCTCGAGGCCGGCCGTGACGCGGGCGTGGCCAGCGGAACCGTGGTCAATTCACTGGCACGCCATTCGTCCGGCGTGGTGGCAGCGGTGGGCTCGACCGGGCGCGTCGAGGCCGACGGTACGCTGCACCTGACCGGTGGCGGCGACCTGGCGGTGCGCCTGGGTGGCGCGCTGAATCCGAACCTTGCACTGGCAACCAGCGATCCATCGTTGAACCAGCCCAACCTGCCGCTCAGTGGTGCGCTGGTCAACCTGCGCGGGCGCATGCAGCTGGACGCGGCACGCATCGGTGGCATGGTCACCAATGTGGCGCACTACGTGGCGCCGTACAGCGGCCTGAGGCAGGAAGATCCGTTCCGCGCGCAGCTGGGCGATGCCATGGGCGGGCCGGTGCTGGTGCTGGGCGACGCGGTGGCGACCCTGCAGTCGCGCGGCGACCTGGTGCTGGCCGGTGTGGCCGATGCCGGCCGGGTGCCGGTGCCCAGCTACAACGCACTGGCGCTGGGCGATGGCCGTACCGCCGCTTCCAGCAGCTGGTTCTCGCTGTGGACCGCCAATACCGCGGTGGACCTGATCTCGGCCGGTGGCGACCTCGCACCCGGCCAGCAGAGGGGAACCGTGATGGCCACCGCCGAGTCCGGCGAACTGTTCGCCGAGGCGGTGAAGCAACGTGGCGGTGCCGATCTTCGCTACTGGCTGTATCCCTCGCAGCTGCGGATGCTGGCCGCCAGCGGCAGCATCCGCCTTGCGGAAACTTCGACCACGGGCGGTGATGCGCGCGATGTGCTGCTGACCGCACCCTCGGCACGCGGTTCGCTGGAAGTGCTGGCGATGGACTCGATCCTGGTGCCGATGCGCGGTGCCGACATCAGCAGCTCCGGCGCCGATGTGCGCTTGCCGTCGCCGTTCGCACCGGCCTTCACCGCCGAGGTGGGCGCCACGGTGATCGGCAACGCTTCGGTGGATGGCGTGGCAGGCAATCCGCGCGCCTCGCTGCCGCTGTTCGCGTTCGGCCCGAATGCGCCGCTGGCGCGGGAACTGCGCGAAGGCACCAACGCGCCGAATCGATTCTATGCAGTGCAGGGTGACATCGTCGGCCTGAGGACCGGTGGGCAGTGGACGCTGGACAATGCCATGGGCACGCGCAGCCTGCTCAACTGGAGCGATCTTTCCGCCCCGGTGCAGGTGCGCGCCGGCGGCGACATCCTGGTGTCCAGCATCGGCGCGATGAACACCACTGCCACCGACATCACCGTGGTGCAGGCCGGGCGCGATGTGGTGCGCAGCACGGTGCGCGTGGCCGGACCGGGCAACGTTGATGTCAGCGCGGGCCGCCAGCTCCGCTTCGAGGACGCGGGCAGCGTGACCACCACTGGCGGCCTGATCCAGGGCGATACCCGGCCGGGTGCCAGCGTTTCATTGACCGCCGGCAACCAGCACATCGCCTTCGATGCGGTGCGCGCGCGCTACCTGGGGGCTGCCAATCTTGCCGACCCTGCGCAGCCGCTGGCATCGCAGCCGGGGAAGGTGGCCAAGATCTACGACGCGGAACTGAAGCAGTGGCTGTCGCAGCGATTCGGCATGAGCGTCGACGACGGCTCCGCGCTGGCCGCCTTCGATGCGCTGCCGAAGGAGCAGCAGCACATCTTCCTGCGCCAGGTCTTCTATGCCGAACTGCGCGAGGGTGGCCGCGAGTACAACGATGCCGAGGGGCCGCGCTTCGGCTCCTACCTGCGCGGGCGCGAAACCATCGCCACCCTGATGCCGGACAAGGATGCGAACGGTGCGACTCTCGACCGGACCGGCGACATCGTGATGTTCGGTGGCTCCGGCGTGCGTACCGAAGCCGGTGGCAACATCGAGCTGCTGGCGCCGGGCGGCCAGATCGTACTGGGCGTGGCGGGCGAGGTTCCGCCAGCCAGTTCGGGCCTAATCACCCAGGGCCGCGGGGATATCCGGCTGTTCAGCCAGGACAGCGTGCTGCTGGGGCTGTCGCGGGTGATGACCACCTTCGGCGGTGACATCCTGGGCTGGTCGGAGCAGGGCAACATCAGCGCCGGGCGCGGCTCGCGCACCACGCTGCTGCATACCCCGCCGCGCCGTGTCTACGACCGCTGGGGCAACGTCGTGCTGTCACCGCTGGCGCCTGCGACCGGCGCGGGCTTCGCCACGCTGAATCCGATTCCGGAAGTGCCGGCCGGCGACGTCGACCTGATCGCGCCCCTCGGCACCATCGACGCGGGCGAAGCGGGCATCCGCGTCTCGGGCAACATCAACCTGGCTGCGCTGCAGGTGCTCAACGCCGCCAACATCCAGGTGCAGGGAGAGAGCAAGGGCCTGCCGGTACTGGCAACGGTGAACGTCAACGCGCTGGCAGCAGCCAGTGCGGCGGCAAACAGTGCCAGCCAGGCCGCACAGGATGTGATGCGCAAGAGCCAGGACGACGCGCGGCGCAACCAGCCGTCGGTGATCAGCGTGCAGATCCTCGGCTTCGGCAGTGGCACCAGCAGCATCCAGCCGCCGGCGCGTGGCAACACCGCCAGCAGTGGCTACGATGACAACAGCGCCTTCCAGTTCCCGCAGGCCAGGCGCGACGAAGGCAAGCAGCGCCGCTGAGCATCGATCAGCGCTGCAGACGGCAGCATCGGGCCAGCCGCCATGGAGGGGTGGCGGCCCCAGCCAGGACGGCACGGAGGGCAGGGAGCGGCCATCAGCGGTGAGGACCACCGACACGGCGCCGCCGGGTGCAGGAGTGCGCCCGGCGGCAGGAGAGCAGTGCGTCGTTGCCCGCCAGTAGATCCACGCCATGCGTGGATGATTTTCCTGCAAAGGCGTCCTAAAGCCCCACCACCCGCCGATAGCTCAACGCACCGCGCCCGTCGCGCAGTTCCAGCCGCAGTTCCAGGCCGGTGGCCGGCAACACCTCGCCTTCGCCCGGCAGCGACGCCCAGCCCGCCCCGGGCTGCCACGCACGCAGCTCGAAGCGCTGCACGGCTCGTGCGACCACAATGCCCTTCGACGGCTCGGGTGCGGGCAGCGGGTAGCGGTCGGTGGCAGCGCCGCTGGCCCGCCACAACGTGTCCCCCTGCCGCCACCAGCGCACGCGCTGCCAGCGCAGCCCGTCGCTGCCCACGCTGCGGGTGATCTCCAGCGCGAAACTCCCGTCCGGGTGGCGCTCACTGACCAGAGAGGGCGGCAGCAACCGCTGCGGCTGATCGGCCGGACGCACCGCGCCGTTCATCAGCGCATCATCGGCGCGCATCTCGACATCGCGCTGGAACTGCTGAACCGCGCGCAATGCACGCGTGGTTTCCGTATCGGCCTGGCGCAGGCGCTGGTCGCTGCTGGCCACGCTGTCGATGGCCCGCCAGCAGATCAGTGCCAGTACGCCCATGATGGTGATCGCGATCATCACCTCGATCAGGGTGAAGCCATGCACCGGGCGCTTCACGGCGTGGCTGTCCACGGCAGCTGCATTCGTGCCAGCGACTGCCGCGGCGACTGCTCGGCCACCACGCTCAGTTCCAGCTGCGGTTGCCCATCCGCCCCGGTGCCCAGATGCTGCAGCACCAGGAACCGGCTGCGCCCCTGCAGGCAGCGCTGGCGTGCCTCCTGCGGTACCTGTCCGGCCAGGCGCAGTTCCTGCCAGCGATCCTGTGCACACATCAGGGCCAGCCGACGGTCGCGCAGGCGCGACTGATCATCGGTGGCGACCGCGACCGATCGCATCACCGCGGCCAGGGCAATCGACACGATCGCCAGTGCGATCAGCACTTCGATCAGGGTGAATCCGCGCGTGTTCCGTTTCACTGCACGACCTGCAACTGTCCGCTGCCATCATCACGAAGACGCAGCAGGCGACCGTCCAGCGACAGCCGTACTTCCCAGGCAACGCCGATCCATTCCGGGCTCAGTTCGATGGCGGTGGCCGGCTGTACCAAAATGCCGGCGGCCTGCCACTTCTGGGGCCGCAGCAGGTCGTCGCGCTGTACATCCACCCAACGGCTGCCTTCGCGGCGGCTGAAATGGTAACCGTCGGCGTCGGCCTGCCAGCGCACGGTGTTGCCATCGATGCGGGCCTCGTCGCGCGCGACCTGCAGGCGTTGTGCCAGCCGCTCGGCCTCCTGCCGCAACTGCCGCGCGGGGTCGAGCAGGCTGCCCAGGCCCAGGCCGATGCCGGCCGTGCAGATGCCGATGATCACCAGCACCACCATCAGTTCCAGCAGGGTGAAACCACGCGGAATGTGCAGCATCGACATTGCCTCCGGTCCTTGCCGATGCCTGCCAGCGTATGCGCGGATGATGAAACAAAAGCGTCAGCGGTAGCTGCTAGCGTAGGCGGACACGAACGTGGCGATGGTGCAGGACATGGACAGGCGCTGGGATCGCAATCGGCTGTTGACCGTGCTGGCAGCGACGCTGCTGCTGGCCGTGGTGGCCTACTGGACGGTGACCCTGTCTGCGGTCGCGCCAGCGGCGGTGGCCAGCGAAGCGCCTGCCGAGGCCGCTGTGCGGCCGGTGTTCGCGGCGGTGGCCAGCCTGCCGCTGGTGCGGCTGCTTTCGCCCGGCGCCGTCCAGACCGAAGTGGTGGTGCTGGGGGTGATGGCCGGCGAGCATTCGCCGCTGGCCTTGCTCTCGGTCGATGGCCGTCCTGCAGAAGCGTACGCACCGGGCCAGCGGCTGGGACCCTGCACGGTACTGGCCAGCATCAGTGCCAGCACGGTGGAACTGAACCAGGCCGGGCAGTCGCGCAGCCTGCCGGTGCCGGAGCTGCCACCGGTGCCGACGGATGGCATCGTGCCGGCCGCTGCGCAGCGTGGCGCCCCGTAGCGCCGAGCCCACGCTCGGCGGCAGATGCACGGGTTCAGCGCGCCGGACGCTGCGGCACCACCGAACGACCAAAGGCATCGCCCATGCGCTGCCGCGTGCCTTCCAGGTTGTACTGCATCAGCTGGTTGCCAGGCTGCCGCATCAGGCGCTCGGCTTCGGGCAGCGCCGGTGACTTCGCCGGTTTCGGCGCCGGTGCCAGCTTGCGTTGCAGGCAGTCCCAGGCAGGGATGCGCTCGCCGTTGACCTGCACTTCGATGCATGGCGCGGCATCGTCCTGCTGCTTCGCTTCCCCGGCCTGGAGCGGTGGCACCACCAGCAGCAATGCCAGGGCGAGGGCTGGGTGGAGGCCCGTCTTCAATGAACTGCTCATCTCGAATCTCCTGCGGCAACCGGTGTTCTTCACCGAAGACGTATGGCGAACGCAGTGTCCGCCCGCGAGGGTTGCGGCGCTGTCAAAAGATGACAGGGCTGTCACAAAACTGTTGGCGGCTTTGACGCGACGTGCACGTCCTGTTGGTAGATCCACGCGCCGCTCCATGGCCATTCCCTTCGATACGACGCGATGCCTTCGATGACTCCTGTTCCGTCCCGAGCCGTCCGCCTTCCGCTGCGCCTGCATCCGTTGGTGCTGGCGCTGGCCATGATGCCGCTGCCGTTGTTCGCACAGCAGGCGCCCGCGCCCAGCGTGAACATCAACGAATACATCGTGCGCGGCAACACCGTGCTCGATCCGCGCCAGATCGAACGCGCAGTGGAGCCGTTCCTCGGCCCGGGCAAGACCCTGGCCGATGTCGAGAAGGCGCGTGATGCGGTCAATGCGCTGTACCAGCAGGCCGGTTACCAGTCGGTCTACGTTGAACTGCCGGAACAGCAGGTCAGTGGCGGCGTGGTACTGCTGAAGGTGCAGCAGACGCCGATCGGCCAGCTGCGCGTGGTCGGCACGAAGTACGAGTCGCCCGAACGCATCCGCGAGCGCGTGCCGGCGCTGGCCGAAGGCAAGGTGCCCGATTTCGAGCAGGCGCAGAAGGAACTGACCGCGCTCAACGAAGGCGGGCGCCGGCAGGTGATGCCACTTGTGCGCGAAGGCCAGGTGCCCGGCACCATGGACGTGGACCTGCAGGTTGAAGAGAAGTCGCCGTGGCGCGTCAGCGCGGCACTGAACAACGATCGCAGCGCCGATACCGAGAAGCTGCGCCTGAGCACCTCGCTGGCCTACGACAACCTGTGGCAGCGCGGGCACAGCGTCAACGTCGGCGTGTACCTGGCGCCGCAGGACACCCAGCAGGCCAAGGTGTTCTCGGCGTCGTACATGATGCCGTTCGAAGGCACGCCCTGGAGCCTGGAAGCCTCCGGCTACAAGTCCGACAGCCGGGTGCTCAATGCCGGCGCGCAGGTCGGCACCGGGTCAGGCACCAACGTGATCGGCAATGGCCATTCGATCGGGCTCAAGCTCAACTATCGCCTGGCCGGCAGCCGCCAGTGGTGGCGCCAGCTCAGCCTCGGTGTGGACTTCAAGGACACCGAGGAAGACACGCAGATGGAAAAGGGCAGCCTGAAGACGCCGTTGAAGTATGCGCCGATCACCCTCGCGTTCGTGGGCGTGCGCCAGGGCGAGCAGGGCCAGTTGAGCATCAATACCCAGCTGGTGGCCGGCACCCGCCGCCTGCTGGGCTACGGCAGCGATGCCACTGCATTCGGGCAGAAGCGATTCTGGGCCGATCCGAGTTTCGTGGCCTTCAAGGCCGACGTGGCCAACACCCATACCTTCGGAAGCGACTGGCAGTGGTATGCGCGCGGCTCGCTGCAGGTGACCGACGCGCCGCTGGTGTCGGCCGAACAGTTCGCCGCCGGCGGCATGTACACGGTGCGCGGCTATCTGTCGGCCGAAGCGATCGGCGACTACGGCGGCCTGGCCAGCCTGGAATGGCGCACGCCGGCGTGGTCGCTGTGGAGCGGCACCGACCTGCGCGTCTACAGCTTCGCCGACGCAGCCTACCTGCGCCTGCGCCAGCCGCTGCCCGATCAGCGTGACAAGTACAACCTGGCCTCGGTCGGCCTGGGCGCGCAGCTGCGCCTGGGCGAACACCTGCAGCTGCGCCTGGACTATGCCTGGCCCTACGCCGACGGCCCGGTCACGCGCAAGGACGACCCGCGCCTGCATTTCAACATCAGCACCAGTTACTGACCCTTCCCTTGAACATGCGTTCTCCGGAGACCCTTCGCATGGACCGTTTGCTTTCCCGAGTGTTGTTGCTGCTGGCCGCGCTGGTGGCGCTGCCCGCCGCTGCGGCCGATGCCAATTGGTGGCAGGCCGAATGGAAGTACCGCAAGCCGATCACCGTCGACGCCGGCCCGCAGGGCGCCGGCCTGGCCGGTGACCCGGGCCGCACGCCGCTGCTGCTGCGCCTGCATACCGGCAACTTCGGCTTCGATGGCACCCAGGATGCGGGCAGCGACCTGCGATTCGTCTCGGGCGATGGCCGCACCGTGCTGGCCCACCAGATCGAACAGTTCGATCCCAAGCTCGGCCTGGCGCTGGTCTGGGTGGACGTGCCGGCAGTCAGCGCCGCCGCACCGCAGACGATCTGGATGTACTACGGCAACGACAAGGCCCCGGCCAGCGGCAATGGCCAGCAGGTGTTCGACCCGGACTACACGCTGGTCTACCACTTCGCCGAAGCCAATGCCCCGGCCCGCGACACCACCGCCTATGGCAACAATGCCGGGGCCGTGGTGCCGCCGTCGGAAGGCTCGGTGATCGGCCGTGGCGTGCAGCTCGGCGGCGGTCCGCTGCCGCTGCCGGCCAGCGCCTCGCTGGCGCAGCAGGCGGGCGCGCCATTGACCGTTTCCGCGTGGATCAAGCCGGGCAGCAACAGCGCCGCACAGGCGATCTATGCCCGTCGCGACGGTGCGGCCGAGCTGGTGCTCGGCATCGAGAACCGGGTGCCGTTCGTGCAGCTCAACGGCCAGCGCAGCACGCCCGCGCAGCCGATTCCGGAAGGGCAGTGGGCGCATGTGGCGCTGACTGCGGAGAAGGGGACGCTGCAGCTGTACCTCAATGGGCGCGTGGTCGCCCAGCTCAGTGGCGATCTGCCGGCCCTGAACACCGCCGCCGTGGTGGGCGCCGACGCCGCGGGTGCGGCGCAGCCGCTGGCCAACTTCGAAGGTGCGCTGGATGAGCTGCGCATCTCGCGGGTGGCGCGCCCGGCGGCGCTGCTGCTGGCCGATGCCACCGCGCAGGGCGCCGATTCGCGCCTGATCAGCTACGGGGCCGACGAGCAGTCGGCCGGGCAGAGCCACTTCGGTTTCATCCTCAAGGCGATGCCGTTCGACGCCTGGGTGGTGGTGGCCATCCTTGGCCTGATGATGTTGCTGTCGTGGGCGATCATGATCGCCAAGAGCCGCCACTTTGGCCGCACCAGCAAGGCCAATGCCGTGTTCACCGAGAGCTTCGGCAAGCTGTCCGGCGTGCCGCTGCGCACCCTGTCCGACATGGACCGCCAGGGCAAGGCGCCGACCGCGATGCACGAGGGTTCGCTGTGGCGCATCTACCAGGTCGCCATCGATGAAATGCAGCAGCGCCACCAGCGTGATGGCAACAGCGGCTACCTCAGCGCGGCCACCATCGCCGCCATCCGCGCCTCGATGGATGCGGTGATGGTGCGCGAGCAGGAAGGCATGGCGCGGCGCATGAACTGGCTGTCCACCACCATTGAAGGCGCGCCCTATGTGGGCCTGTTCGGCACCGTCATCGGCATCATGCTGGTGTTCGTGGTGGCGGCGATGGCCGGCGCGGTGGACATCAACTCGGTGGCGCCGGGCATGGCCGCCGCGCTGCTGTGTACGGCCGCTGGTCTCGGCGTCGCGATCCCGGCGCTGTTCGGCTACAACTACCTGGGTGCGCGCGCCGAGGCGATCGGCGCGGACATGGCGGTGTTCATCGACGAGTTCGCCGCGCGCCTGGCCGAAGAGCAGGACGGGCGCGGCCCGGCCGCGGTCCAGGGCTGAGGGGCGCGCCATGGGCCAGAAGGCGAAGTTCGGCATCAAGAAGCGCGAGAAGGGCATCAACGTGACGCCCTTCGTCGACGTGCTGCTGGTGGTGCTGGTGATCTTCATCCTGACCAGCAACGCCTCCATCCCCGGCATCGAGGTCAACCTGCCGAAGGCCAGCAACAGCGTGGCGCTGGAGAAGCCGAAAACCAAGGCG
Source organism: Stenotrophomonas maltophilia group sp. Smal17 (assembly GCF_030237045.1). Lineage (NCBI taxonomy): Bacteria > Pseudomonadati > Pseudomonadota > Gammaproteobacteria > Lysobacterales > Lysobacteraceae > Stenotrophomonas > Stenotrophomonas maltophilia group sp. Smal17. The sequence goes on along the minus strand of NZ_JASJSU010000048.1, from coordinate 404 downwards.
ATCACCATCGACCCTAGCGGCCAGGTGTTCCTCGATGCCTACCCGGTGACGATGGCCGAACTGGAAGACCGCCTGCGCACCGAACGTGCGACCACGCCGGACTTCCCGGTGATCGTGCGCGGCGATGCGCAGGTGCAGTACGCGCGCGTGGTCGAGGTGCTGGACCTGCTGCGGCGGCTGGAGCTGGCCCAGGTCGGGCTGGTCACCGGCAAGGCACAGGGCTGAGGCATGACGGCCCATCAACCCCCTCGGCCGGAGCCCGGCATGCGCGGTCGCCAGCTGCTGGTGACCGTGGCGCTGGTGCTGGCCGCGCTGTTGGTGCTCGGCATCGCGGTGTGGTGGCTGCTGTTCAAGGACACCGCCAGTACCCGCAGGCCGGTGGTGCAGCCGCCGATGCTGGCGCT
>NZ_JASJSU010000047.1:0-33987 GCF_030237045.1 Stenotrophomonas maltophilia group sp. Smal17 | reverse complement strand
GCGGCATGGATGCCGCGGCCAAGCCCCCATGGACGGGTTTACGGCGTCTCCCGCAACCGGACCCACCCCGCCATCCCACAGGAAACCCGCCTTTGCTTCGGCTGTTGCCGTTGCTCCGGCGGGTAGCGGGTGCAGGGCCGCGGGCCCTGCCGAATCCCTACCTGCCCATCACCCGGGCGATCGCTTCCACCAGCAGTTCGCCGGTGACCGGCTTGCGCAGGAAGCCACCAATACCTGCCGCTTCCACCTGTTGCTGCAGGTCCGGATCGGTACGCGCGGTCACCGCCAGCAGCGGCAGCATGTAGCCCTGGTTGCGCAGGTGCTGGGCCAGCTCGAATCCACTCAGGCCCGGCAGGTCCAGATCGAGCAGGCCGACGTCGAAATCGCCGGCACTGATCTCGCGCAGCGCCGCCAGCGCATGCCCGGCATGTACCACTTCGTGGCCTCGTGCGCTCAGCAGGCCGCGCACCACGTCGGCCACGGTCGCGTCGTCCTCGACCAGGAGCACCCGCAGCGGTGGCATGTTCGCAGCCTCCTCGCGATGCGTTCCGCCCTCGGCTTCGGCACTGGCATCGACCACCAGCGGCAACGGCAGGGTAACGCCGAAGCAGGTGCCGCGGCCCAGCTGGCTTTCCACCTGGATGCGCCCCTGCATCGCCTGCGCCAGTTCACGGCAGATCGCCAGGCCCAGGCCGCTACCACCGTACTGTGCGGCGGTACGTGCACCGTCGGCCTGCTCGAAGCGCCGGAACAGGCGCTGCTGCTGTTCCTGGCTGATGCCCGGGCCGGTGTCGCGCACCTCGAAATGCAGCGCGCGCAGCTCACCATCGCTGCGCGCGTGCAGCGTGATGGTGCCACGGCTGGTGAACTTGACCGCGTTCGAGAGCAGGTTGAGCAGGATCTGCCGCACCCGCATCGCATCGCCGGTGGCCTGCAGGCCGGGCGGCAGCTGGTTGTCGAGGGTGAAGCGCAGCCCCTTCTGCGCAGCCAGCGGCCCCATCAGCGCGGCCAGATCCTGCAGCAGGCAGCTCAGCGCGAAGGGTTTGTGCTGCAGCTCCAGTCGCCCGGACTCGATACGCGCCAGATCCAGCGCGTCGTTGACCAGGTGCAGCAGATGTTCGCCGGCATGCCGGATCGATTGCGTGTAGCCCCGCTGCTGCGGGTCCAGCGGCGAGGCCAGCAGCAGTTCACTCATGCCCAGCACGCCGGTCATCGGCGTGCGGATCTCGTGGCCGAGGTTGGCCAGGAAACGGGTCTTGGCCGCCGAGGCCTGCTCGGCCAGTTCCTGCTTGTGCAACGCCAGCTGGTAGGCGTGACGACGCTGCAGGCGACGCCGGTACAACCAGGCGAACCAGCTGGTCAGCAGCAACGCGATGGACGCCAGCACCAGCAAGCCAGACAGGCTGCGCCACCACGGCGGCTGCACGCGGAACTCCAGGCTCTGCACCCGCGACCAGACATGGTCGGCCGAGCGTGCCTGCACTTCCAGCCGATAACTGCCCGGGGGCAGGCGCGAGAACAGGCGCTCACCGGCCGGCCCGACTTCGACCCAATCCGGATCGTAGCCGGCCAGGCGGTAGCGATAGGTATTGGAGGCCGAATCGGCGAACGACAGCAGCCGTGCGACGATGCGCAGGTCGCGATCACCATCGACGATCTGCAGCGGCGTGTCATGGGTCAGGTCGAGCACCTGCTCGTTGCGGCGCACCTCGACCCGTTCGATCACCAGGGGCGCGCGCCGCACCGATGGCCGCACCAGTTCGGGATCGAACACCACCACGCCGGCTGGCGTTCCCGCCACCAGGTGGCCGTCGCCTGACATCACCAGGGTGTGCTCGCGGAATTCCTGGCTGGGCAGGCCATCGTGCACCCCATACAGGCGCACGCTCTGGCCGTCGGCGCCAATCCGCACCAGGCCGCGCGCACTGGTGGCCCACGCCACGCCCTGCGCGTCGACCACCAACCCCGACGCGGAGATCGCTGGATAGCCCTGCTCGGCGCCGACCACCGCCTGCCGTTCCAGCCGCCCCTGGCCCCAGCGATAGCGCGACAGCCGGCCATCCTCGGACAACCACACCTGGCCATCGCGGCCTACGTGCAGCGCATGGATCGCGGTCGCAGGGGCGCCCGGTACCGGCTGGAAGCGCTCGCTTTCCGGCAACCACTGCAGCAGGCCGCGGCTGCTGGCCAGCCAGATGTGGTCCTGCGGCCCGCACTCGACATCCAGGTTGAGCTGCCCCTGCTGCAGGCCGCGCTGGCCATTGTCCAGCTGGCGGCGCAGGCGCCCGTCCAGGTCGCGCTGCTGCAGGCCGGACGGCAGCATCAGCCACAGGCTGTCGCCATCACAGGTCATCATCGATTCGATGACCCCCTCCATGGTCGCATCGGCACCGGCGTCACGCCCCCAGCGCCGCAGATCGCGCAGCTTCGGGTCATAGCGCAGCAGTGCATCGTTCGAACCGATCCAGACCTGGCCGCGGCGATCCTCGCGCACCGAGGTCAGCCAGTGCATGCCATTGACCCAGGTGCGGTGCTGTTCGACCTTGCCGGTCTTCGGGTCGAAGCGGTCCAGCGCACCATGGCCACCCACCGTCCAGATGCCGCCATTGCTGGAGGGGCTGGTGCCCAGGACAAAGGCGTTGCGCAGCGAGCTGGGGTCGTCCTCCAAGCGTGACAGCACCGAGAACTGCCACCAGCGGGGCAGCAGGTGCCACAGCCCGGCATTGGTACTGGCCAGCCAGATTCCACCCTCACGATCTTCGTAGGCACCGGTCCAGTTCGGTCGTACCGGGCCACGCGCCACCGCGCTGTACAACGGCACGCCCTGATACTGGCCATCGACCGCACGGCCGAGGCCGGTTCGGGTGTCCAGCCAGTAGCCGCCCTGTTCATCGCGCAGCATCATGCCCAACACCTGCTCCCCTTGCGGAAGCTTCCACGGCGGAGTCTCGAAGCGACCGTCGGGGCGGCGCACGGTGGCACCGGCCATCGTGCTGATCCACAGGCTGCCGTCGGGCTCGGCGGTCAGGCCATTGATCAGCAGGCTGGGGATGACGTCGCTGCCGACACGTTCGAAGTCGGTCCCGGTCCAGCGCGCTACGCCATGCTTGGTACCAATCCACAGGCTGCCGTCGGCCAGGGTTGCCAGATACGGAACCGATGCGGCCGGCAGGCTGCGCGGATTGTTGGCCTCCGGCAGGAAGCGCTGCAGCCGATCCTGGTTGTCCAGCCGGTACAACCCTCCCTCGTGGGTACCGAACCAGACCGAACCGTCCGGCGTGGCCGCCAGGCTCCAGACCGTGTTGGTCCCCATCAGCGGCTGGCTGCTGCGGTCGTAGAAGTGCAGCTGGCGGCGGTCGGCGGACATCCGCACCAGGCCGGCATTCTCGGTCCCGATCCAGAGCTGGTTGCGCGCATCGACCAGCACCGTCCAGATCCGGTTGTCGCGCAATCCGTCCTCCGAACGCCAGATCCGGTAGTTGCGCCCGTCGTAGCGGGCCAGGCCGTCGTTGGTGGCGATCCACAGGTAGCCGTAGCGGTCTTCGGCCATGCGGTTGACGGTATTGGACGGCAGGCCGTCGAACACCGTCACCTGGCGCGGACTCGGGGGCACAGGCTGCGCGGCAGCGGGTGACAGGCCACACAGGAGGATCAGCAGCAGCATCGCCGCCCGCAGATACGCCACCGATTGCCTCCTCACGCTGCCCTGATGATTCCCGCGCTGCGGGCGTCGGCATGGTAAACCGAAAGTCGCGTCATTCACGCTTGGCTCCGGCGCTTTCAGGCCATGTCCTGTCGCTTGGCACGAGCCTGCACGATCGCCGCCACCAGCATGTCGCCGGTGACCGGCTTGCGCAGGAAACCATCGAATCCCGCGGCGAGAACCTGCGACTCGGCATAGGCGTCGGAACGCGCGGTCACCGCCACCAGCGGCAGCTCATAGCCCAGCGCGCGCAGCTGGCGGGCGATCGCGGTGCCGTCCAATGCCGGCAGATCGAGGTCCAGCAGGCCAACATCGAAGCCGTCGGTGGCGATCTCGGACAAGGCCCCCAGGCCGTGCAGCACGTGCACGACGTCATGCCCCCGGCTGCGCAGCAGGCCGGCGATGACTTCGGCCACGGTGGCATCGTCCTCCACCAGCAGGATGCGCAGCGGCGGCAGTACCGGCAGCGACGGAACGTCACCTGCGGCAGCGGCCGCCTGCCGCGTCCAGGGCAGCGGCAACCGCACCCGGAAGCGCGCGCCCTTGCCGGGCGAGCTTTCCACGTCGATGCGCCCGCCCATCGCCACCGCCAGCTCCTGGCAGATCGCAAGGCCCAGCCCGCTGCCGCCATAGCGCGAGGCCGTGCGTGGGCCATCGGCCTGCTCGAAACGGTGGAACAGGCGCTCCTGCTGCTCGGCGTTGATGCCCGGCCCGCTGTCGTACACCTCGAAACAGACGCCCCCGCCGTTGTCCTCCAGGCGCACGGCCAGGCCGACATGGCCGCGCTCGGTGAACTTGATCGCGTTGCCCAGCAGGTTGAGCAGGATCTGGCGCACCCGCATCTCGTCACCACTGACGCTGATCGGACCCTGCGGATCGTTGCCACGCTGGAAATCCAGCCTGCGCTGCTTGGCCATCGGCTGCATCAGCACCTGCACCTGGTCGAGCAGGCCGGCCAGATCGAACGGACGCAGGTCCAGCTCCAGCCGGCCGGCCTCGATGCGGGCGAGGTCCAGCGCATCGTTGACCAGTCGCAACAGGTGGCTCCCGGCCTGCTGGATCGAGCCGGCATAGCTGCGCTGCACCGGGTCCAGCGTCGTGGCCAGCAGCAGCTCGCTCATCCCCAGCACACCGGTCATCGGCGTGCGTACCTCATGGCCCAGCGTGGCCAGGAAGCGGCTCTTGGCCTGCGAAGCCTGCTCGGCCAGTTCCTGCTTGTGCACGGTCAACTGCCACTGCTGGCGACGGCGCAGGCGCCCCCTGATCGACCAGGCCAGGGTGAGCAGCAGCAGTGAACCGATCAGGATGTAGCCGAAGATCGCCATGCCACTGCGCCACCACGGCGGCAGCACCTTCACCTTCAACTGCTGCGAAGGCGTCCATGCACCGTTGGCGGTGGCCGCCTGCACTTCGATGACGTAGCTGCCGGTGGGCAGCCGGGACAGCGTACGCTGGCCATCCCCGCCCTGCTCCACCCAGTCCTGGTCATAGCCGCGCACCCGGAAGCGGTAGCGGTTGCCCTGCGGATTGGCATACGACAGCAGGCGTGCGTCGATCTGCAGGTCACGATCATCCGGCCCCAGCAACAGGGTGCCGGTGTCCGGCAGGGGCTGCCAGCCGCGCGCGTCATCGCGGCGCACGCGCACCTCGGCAATCACCAGCGACGACGCGGGCAACGCGACGTCAACGGCATTCACATCGAACGCGACCAGGCCGGTCTGGGCCACGGCGAGGACGCGGCCATCGGCGTTCACTGCCGGAGGCCGGCTGGTGAATTCGGCATCGGACAGGCCATCGCGTTCATTGAACAGTTGCAGTCGCCGCGCCTTGGGATCCCAGCGCAACAGGCCGCGCGGCGTGGTCGCCCACACCCGGCCGTCGTCGGCCAATGCCAGTCCGCCCATGCTCACCGGCGGCACGCCGGCACTTCCATCAACGCGCTGGATCAGGCGCAGGCTCATGCCATCCCACTGGTAGCATTCGAGCGCGCCTTGCCGGGCCAGCCACAGCTGCTGCGGGTCGACCCACACCAGGTCGAAGATCAGCCCGCTGGAAACACCCGGCACCGCCTCGAAGCGCCCCGCCTGCTCGCGCCAGATGCCCATTTCACCCATGATCCACGCCTTGCCATGGGCATCGAAGCGGATCTGTTCGATCGGTGAATCGGCCGCCTTGCGGAAATCATCCAGCGGATAGCTGCGCAGCACCCGGCCATCGGCGCTGCGCTGCTGCAGGCCCAGGTTCATCACCGACAGCCAGACCGTGCCATCGGGGGCCTGCCGCATCAGATCGATACGCTGGCGCAGGTCGGCGCCACCGTCGATCCGCCAGTCCTGCAGCGCGCGGCTGGCCGGGTCGTACACGCTGATGCGGCCGGCTCGGCCCAGCCACAGGCGCCCGTCCGGCCGCGGCAGCACCGACCACACCGCGCCACTGCCAATCTGGCGGTCGCTGGCCAGCAGGCGCAGCGTGCCGTGCGCATCCAGCTGGTACACGCCGTGCGCCGAGCCCACGTAATACGCCTGGCCGTCGCTGGCCGCGCTCAGCAGGTACTGGCTGTCCAACGGCTTGCCATCGAGCTGGTTCCAGATCGAAAAACGGCGCCAGTCCGGCGGCAGGTAAGCCAGCCCCTGGGTCAGCAGCGCCACCCACACTCCGCCCTCGTGGTCCTGCAGCAGATCGAGCACACCGCTCTGGGCGGTAAGGAAACCACTGCCGCGGTCGCCGTCGAGCCGCCACAACGCACTGGCATCTCCGCGCAGCAGACCGTCGGACGTACCCGCCCAGTAGCCGCCCTGGCGGTCGGCCAGTACCAGTGCCGAACGCAGGCGGGCGCTGTCGGTCCACCGCGGGCGGCTGACCCGGTCCTGCGCATCGATGCGATAGAGGCCGTCGTTCTGGCTGCCGATCCAGATCGAGCCATCCGCATCGCGGCTCATCCGCAGCACGCTCAACGTGCCCAGCTCCCGCGCCGCCACCGGCTCGAACCCATGGCCGTTCCAGCGTGCCACGCCGGCCTCGGTGCCGATCCACAGGCGACCGCGCGCATCGACCAGGCTGCTGTAGATGGTGTTGCTGGGCAGGCCGTCCGCGCGCGCAGGATCATGCTTGAAGAAGCGCAGGCTGCCGTCCTCTCCGAACCGGCAGATCCCTTGGCTGCTGGCGCCGATCCACAAGGCGTCCTCGGCATAGGCCAGCGTCCAGAACTGGCCCAGGCATGGGCCATTGACCGCATCGAAGGTCCTGAAGCGCTCACGGTCGGCATCCAGGCGGGCCAGCCCCTTGCCGTTGATGCCTACCCATACGCGGTCCAGCGGATCGACCAGCAGCGTCTCGATCTCATTGCCCGGCAGCGAGCCCGGCTGTTCCGGATCATGCTCCCAGACCCGCAGGCTGGCACCGTCGTAACGCACCAGGCCGCCATCGGTGGCGGCCCAGACGTGGCCCTGGCGATCCTCGGCCAGCGCCAACACCATGCGCGAGGGCATGCCTTCGGCCGCGCCGAAACGGCGCAGGCGTGGTGTTTCCGCCATTTCCAGGGGCGCAGCCGCTGCGGCGAACGCCATCAGCAACAGCCCCAATCCCGCGATGCCTCGCCACCACAGGCGCCAGCTGCTCGTCATCCTGAACCCCCTGTCCTGCCCCGATTGTCACACAGGCCCGCGTTCATGACTGCAACAGCCTGTTTCCACGGGCAGTGGCACCACGAACTGTTGCAGCCATGCACGCATCGTTGGCAGGGGCCTGTGCGTATGATCGCAACGTCCCCCTTCCGGAGCCCGCCATCGATGCGTTCCTGCCTGGCCCTGCTGCCGATGCTGCTCGCCACCGCCCCCGCCTGGGCGGATGCAGACACCTACCGCCTCGATCCGGTGCATACGCGGGTGTTGTTCAGCATCGACCACGCGGGTTACTCGCAGGCCATGGGCACGGTCTCGGGCAGTGAAGGCCGCCTTCAGTTCGATCCCGACAACTGGCGCGAAGCCACGCTGGACGTCGAGGTACCCGTGTCGCGATTGGACCTTGGCGATGCCAAGTGGAACCAGGCCACGCTGGCCCGCAGCCTGCTCGACGGCGAACGATTCCCGAACGCGCGATTCGTCTCCAGCCGCGTGGAACCGATCGATGCCAAGCGTGCCCACGTGATCGGCACCCTCACCCTGCGCGGGGTCAGCCAGGAGATCACGCTGGAGGTGACGCTCAATGCCATCAAGCGCTATCCCCTTCCCCCATTTCGACGCACCGCCGGTTTTTCCGCCAGCACCACGCTGAGCCGGCGCGCGTTCGGCATCACCGCCTGGCCGGGCGTCATCGGTGATGCCGTACAGCTGAGGATCGAGGCTGAGGCCACTCTCGACCGCAGCGACGCCCCGGGAACTCCCGCTCCCGTCCCGCACTCCGACCCCAAGACGGCCCGCTAGAGGACCTTTCATGACCGCCAAGAACACCCCCGCCGCCTGGGGGAGTGTCAGCCAGATCCTGCATTGGTTGATTGCACTGCTGATCCTCGCCCTGGGCGTGGTCGGCCTGACCATGGGTGAATTGCCCAAGACCCCGAAGTATTTCTGGGTCTACACCGCGCACAAGTCGATCGGCATCACCGTGCTGGCGCTGGTGCTGTTCCGCCTCGGCTGGCGCCTGTATGCCGGAGCGCCCAAGCCGGTGCCGGGTGTGCCCAGCTGGCAGGAGCGCATCGCCAGTGCAACCCACGTGCTGTTGTATGTGCTGATGTTCGCCATTCCGCTGTCGGGCTGGCTGTACGACTCGGCCAGTGGCCTGCGCCCGTTCCGCTGGTTCGGGCTGGTTGACGTACCCAAGCTGAGCGGCCCCGACCCTCAGGTTGTCGCGGTGTCCCATGCCATCCACGAATACGGCTTCTGGCTGTTGATCGCGGTGGTGCTGGCCCATGCCGGCGCTGCTTTCTACCACCACCTGTTCCAGCGCGATGCAACGTTGTCCCGCATGTTGCCGCGCGGCTGGCTCGCCTCCCCTCAGAAGGACTGACCGATGACCCTGAAACTGACCACCCCGGCCGCCGTGGCCGCCGCCCTGGCCGGCATGCTGGCCACTGCCCCGGTGCTCGCCGCCGACTACGCGCAGGCCCCCGGTGCCGGTTCGATCCTGGTGTTTGCCACCAAGTACGACGGTGAAGTGTTCACCGGCAGCTTCCCGGGCTTCGCCACCAAGCTCAGCTTCGACCCGGCCAACCCGGCCGCCGGCTCGCTGGACGTGGTGATCCCGCTGGCCGGTGCCAAGAGCGGCAACAGCGACCGCGACTCGACCCTGCAGACCGCCGACTTCTTCAACGTCGGCAAGTTCGCCACCGCACGCTATACCGCCAAGGGCTTCCGCGCGGTGGGCAACGACCAGTTCGCCGCCGATGGCACCCTGGAACTGCGCGGCGTCAGCAAGCCGGTCACCCTCACCTTCACCTGGAAGCCGGGCACCCAGCCGGTGCTGACCGGCAAGGCCACCGTGAAGCGCCTGGACTTCGGCGTGGGCGGCGGTGACTGGGCCGACACCAAGACCATCCCCGACGAAACCGCGATCAGCACGATCGTGAAGTTCAACGCGAAATAAGACGATCCCGGTAGTGCCGGGCGCTGCCCGGCATTAACGGATATCGGGTGGTTGCCGGCCAGCGGCCGGCACTACCTGATCGCATTCGGCCAGCCAGGCCTGCACGGTGGCCGCATCGAACGGCCAGTCCAGTTCGCGCTGCCCCGCCTCGTCGCGCAGCACCGGTACCCGCGCGCCATAGCGCGTCTCCAGCGCAGGCTGGTCGTCCAGGAACACCGATTCGAACTCCGGTGCCCGCGCCTTGGCCAGTTCGGCCAGGGCCAGGTCGCACAGGTGGCAATCGTCACGCTGGATCAGGGTCAACACCGGTTCGGCTCCCGTGGCGGAAATGCTGCGCCGCAGCCATCGCATGGCCCGGCAAGCCGGTAGAATAGCGGCTTGTCCGGTACCCGCAGTTTGGCATCCATGGCTGTCAGCACGTTCGACGTTTTCAAGATCGGCATTGGTCCGAGTTCCTCGCACACCGTCGGGCCGATGAAGGCCGCCGAGCGATTCATCCATCGCTGGCTGCTCGATCCGGGCCGCCTGCACGAGGTCGCGCGCATCCGCGCGGATGTCTATGGCTCGCTGGCGCTGACCGGCCGCGGCCACGGCACCGACAAGGCGATCCTGCTCGGCCTGGAAGGCCAGCGGCCGAACCTGATCGACCCGGACATCATCCCGGCCACCCTGGAGCGCATCCGCAGCAGCAAGCGCATCCAGCTGATGGGCCAGCACGAGATCGCCTTCGACGAGAAGCGCGACCTCGGCATGAACAAGCGCCAGAAGCTGCCGTACCATACCAACGGCATGCGCTTCACCGCGTACAACGCCGACGACGAAGTGATCGCCACCCGCGATTACTACTCCGTTGGTGGCGGCTTCGTGGTCAACCAGGACGACGCGGCCGATGACCGCATCGTGCCCGACGAGACGCCGCTGCCCTACCCGTTCAAGAGCGGCGACGAGCTGCTGGCGCAGACCGCGCGCAGCGGCCTGAGCATCGCCCAGCTGATGTTCGAGAACGAGAAGTGCTGGCGCAGCGAGGACGAGATCCGCGCCCAGCTGCGCGAGATCTGGAGCGCGATGCAGTCGTGCGTGACCCGCGGCATCCGTGAGGAAGGCGTGCTGCCGGGTGGCCTGAAGGTGGGCCGTCGCGCACCGGCGCTGTACCGCGAACTGTCGTCGAAGCCGGAAGCAGCAATGCGCGACCCGCTGACCACGCTGGACTGGGTCAATCTGTACGCGCTGGCAGTGAATGAGGAAAACGCCGCCGGTGGCCGCGTGGTGACCGCGCCGACCAACGGTGCCGCTGGCGTGCTGCCTGCGGTGCTGCACTACTTCGACCGCTTCTGCCCCGGCGCGAACGAGCAGCGCGTGTTCGACTTCCTGCTGACCTCGGCGGCGATCGGCATCCTGTACAAGGAGAACGCCTCGATTTCCGGTGCCGAAGTGGGCTGCCAGGGCGAAGTGGGCGTGGCCTGCTCGATGGCGGCCGGCGGCCTGGTCGCAGCGCTGGGTGGCAACCCGAGCCAGATCGAGAACGCCGCGGAAATCGGCATGGAACACAACCTGGGCCTGACCTGCGATCCGATCGGCGGCCTGGTGCAGATTCCGTGCATCGAGCGCAACGCGATGGGCGCGGTGAAGGCGATCAACGCCTCGCGCATGGCCATGCGTGGCGACGGCAAGCACAAGGTATCGCTGGACAAGGTCATCAAGACCATGCGCGATACCGGCCGCGACATGCAGGACAAGTACAAGGAAACCAGCCGCGGCGGCCTGGCGGTGAACGTCATCGAGTGTTGAGGTGTAGAGCCGAGCCCATGCTCGGCTTCGCATGACGGGATGCATTACGCTGGGGGCTCCCTCGCCCCCGAGAACGCCATGCGCCTGCTCGCTGCCGCCCTGCTCGCCTGCCTGCCGATGTCCGCCCTGGCCGCGCCGACCTATGGTCCGCGGCTGGAAGGTTTCGACTACGGCTATCCAGTGAAGACCTTCGCGCTGGAATCGCAGCAGCAGCCGCTGGAAATGGCCTACCTGGATGTCCTGCCCAAACGGCGTGCCATCGGGGTGGTGGTGTTGCTGCACGGCAAGAACTTCTGCGCGGCCACCTGGCAGCAGACCATCGCCCCGCTGCTGGCCGCGGGCTACCGGGTGATCGCACCGGACCAGGTGGGCTTCTGCAAATCCAGCAAGCCCGAGCGCTACCGGTACAGTTTCGCGCAGCTCGCCGCCAACACCCACGCCCTGCTGCAGCAGCTGCAGCTGGGTGATGTGCCGGTGCACCTGGTCGGCCATTCGATGGGCGGCATGCTTGCCGTGCGCTATGCGCTGATGTACCCGCAGGACCTGCGCAGCCTGTCACTGGTCAACCCGATCGGGCTGGAAGACTGGAAGGCGCTGGGCGTGCCGTGGCGCAGCGTCGACGAGTGGTATGCCGGCGAACTGAAAACCAGCTACGACAGCATCCGGCGCTACCAGTTGGACGTCTACTACGATGGCCAGTGGAAAGCCGACTACGAGCCGTGGGCGCGGATGCAGTCGGGCATGTACGAAGGGCCGGGCAAGCAGGCCGTTGCCTGGAGCCAGGCGTTGGCCTCGGACATGGTGTTCAACCAGCCGGTGGTCTACGAACTGAAGCACCTGCAGGTACCGACCACCCTGTTCGTCGGCCAGAAGGACCGCACGGCGATCGGCCGCGACCGCGCATCACCGGCGCTGAAGGCCACGCTGGGCAACTACCCGGCACTGGGCAAGGCCGCGGCGGCAGCGATCCCCGGCGCAACACTGGTCGAATTCGCCGAGCTGGGCCATTCGCCGCAGGTACAGGATCCGAAACAGTTCAACGCCGCGTTGTTGAAGGCGTTGAAGGCGCGCTGAGGGGGGCGCGCCGGGCGATGCCCGGCGATCCCTTACCGCACGATGCGCAGCACGTCATCCAGCAACGCGGCGGCGGTAACTTCCGCGCCCGCGCCCGGCCCCTGGATCAACAACGGCTGGCGCTGATAGCGATCGCTGTGGATGGCCACGCGGTTGTCGGTGCCCGCGCCCTGCGCCAATGGATGATCGGCAGGCAGCTCACGCAGGCCCACCTGGGCCCCCTGGCCATCGACGCGACCGACAAAACGCAGCACGCGGCCGTTGTCGCGCGCCTGCTGCCAGCGTGCCTGCAGCGGCGCATCCAGCTGTTCCAGCGCGGCTACCGCATCTTCCAGCGGCAACGCGGCGAGCGTCTCAGGCACCAGCGAATCCACCTGCACCTGCGACGCGTCCAGCGCCAACCCGCTGCTGCGGGCCAGGATCAGCAGCTTGCGGCGTACATCCTCGCCGGACAGGTCCAGGCGCGGATCCGGCTCGGTGTAGCCAGCCGCCAATGCTTCGCGCACTGCGGCCGAGAACGGTGACTGGCCGTCGTAGCGATGGAACAGCCACGCCAGCGATCCGGACAGGACGCCCTCGATGGCATGGATATGATCACCGCCGGCCACCAGCGCGCGCAGGCTGCTCAGCAGGGGCAGGCCGGCCCCCACGGTGGCGCTGTCGCCGTAGCGTGCACCGCTGTCGGCGCAGCTTTCGGCAATTGCCTGCGCGCGCGCCAGCTGCGCGCCTCGCCCCAGCTTGTTGGCGGTCACCACGTGCACGCCGCGCGCCAGCCACTGCACGTGGCGTGCAGCCACGTCTTCGCTGGCGGTCGCGTCAACCACCACGTCGCCACGCTCCAGTCCTTCGGCGCTGGCCCACGGCGGAGCGCTGTGGCCATCACGCGGTGCACGCCGTGCCAGCTCCAGCGGCAACGCCAGGTCACGATCGATCGCCAGCGCGGTACGCGAATTGGCCAGCCACTGCACGCTGGGCAGTTCCAGCCCGCGTGCCTGCAGCGCCTGGTACCGCTGCACGAACGCCGAACCCACCGTGCCGGTGCCGAGCAGCGCCAGGCGTCCCGCGCCCAGCACGGGAATTTCAGCGGCCAGTGCGCTCATGCGTCCACCACCTGTTTGCGGCGTGCAGCGGCATCGATCACCGCTTCGGCGCGCTGCAGCGCCGCGCCGAGATCGGCCAGCAGGTCACGCTCGGCCTCGATGCCCACTGACAGGCGCAGCAGCCCTTCGCTGATCCCGGCCGCCGCACGCGCTTCGGCGGTCATCGCCGCGTGGGTCATGGTCGCCGGATGCGCGATCAGGCTTTCGACGCCGCCCAGCGATTCGGCCAGGGTGAAACAACGCAGGCCATCAACGAACGCGCGCACCGCCGCATGCGGATCGTCGCCGGCACAGTGCGCCAGCTCGAACGACAGCATCGCGCCGAAGCCGTCCTGCTGGCGTGCGGCGATGGCATGGCCCGGGTGATCGGCCAGGCCCGGGTAGTACACCGCGCCGACCGCCGGATGCTGGTCCAGCAGGGCAACGATCGAGGCGGTGTTTTCCTGGTGCACGCGCAGGCGCGCATCCAGCGTGCGCAGGCCGCGCAGGGTCAGGAAGGCATCGAACGGCGAGCCGGTCAGGCCCAGCGCATTGCCCCACCACACCAACTGCTCGTGCAGTGCCGGATCGCGCGCGACCACTGCGCCACCGACCACGTCGCTGTGGCCGTTGATGTACTTGGTGGTGGAATGCAGCACCAGGTCCGCGCCGAATGACAGCGGCTGCTGCAGGGCCGGCGACAGGAAGGTGTTGTCGACCACGACCAGCGCGCCCGCCCTGTGCGCGGCATCGATGACGAAGCGCAGGTCGGTGATGCGCAGCAGCGGGTTGGACGGGGTTTCCACCAGCACCAGCTTCGGCTGGGTGGCCAGTGCCTGCGCCAGCGCACGCGGATCGGTCAGGTCGGCGGTGACCAGTTCGAAGTGGCCCTTCTTCGCCAGCGCATTGAACAGCCGCCAGCTGCCACCGTAGGCATCGTGCGGCACCACCAGGGTGTCGCCCGGCTGCAGCAGCGCGTTCAGCACCAGATTGATCGCGCCCATGCCGGTGGCGGTGACGACCCCACCTGCGCCGCCCTCCAGTTCCGCAAGTGCTTCGCCCAGCAGGTCGCGGGTCGGGTTGCCACTGCGCGTGTAGTCGTACTGGCGCTTGTTGCCGAAGCCTTCAAAGCTGAAGTTCGACGACAACACGATCGGCGGAGTGACCGCACCATGCGCGGTATCGCGATCGATGCCGGCACGGACAGCGGCAGTGGTACGGCTACAGGACGGCTCGTTGGCGTGCAGGCTCATGCGGACTCTCCAGAAGTACGGAAGGCGGTAGCGAGGATCGCGTCGATGCGATCGGTTTCTTTGAGGAAGGCGTCGTGGCCATAGGGCGAGCGCAGCACGCGCAGGCTGCCGCGCGGGCCCAGTCCTTCAACCAGGCCGACCAGATCGGCCAGCGGCACCAGGCGATCGCCCTCCACGGCCACCACCACGGTCGGCGGCAGGATCGCGGCAGGGTCCACGCGGTGCAGGTCGATCGATTCGGACAGGCGCAGGTAGGCGGTTACCGGCGTGCGCGCGACGTACTGCGCCCCGGCAGCGTCGAGATAGTCTTCGGCGGCCACGCGCACGCGGCCATTGATCACTTCCGGCGCGGCATCAAAGCGCTCGCCGAATTCTTCCGGGGTGCGGTAGCTGAGCATGGCGAACTGGCGGGCCAGCGCCAGCCCGTGATCTTCGCCGCACTGCAGCTGGCCGAGCGCGACGGCGCGGCGCTGCAGTGCGCGCCAGGCCGCGGCGTACGGGTGCGGGCGATGTGCGCCGCTGGCCAGCACCAGCTGGCGCACCCGGGCACGATGGCGGATCGCGAACTGCTGGCCTACCAGCGCGCCATACGAATAGCCGACGAACGCCTTCAGCGCGCGGATGCCCAGATGGTCCAGCAGCAACGCCAACGCATCGGCCTGGTCGGCGGTATCGATCGGAACGTCCAGCGCGCCGTCGGCCCCGATGAAGTCGAAGGCCAGCACGCGCAGCTGCTGCGGGTCCAGCGCGCGGCCCTTGCCGACCAGGTCTTCGGCCCAGCCCTTCTCGCTGAACTGCGGGTTGGACGCCACATGGCGGTGGGCGGAAATGCCACCGGCCAGCACCACCACCGGCGCACTCGCCGGGCCGACCCACTCATAGCGCAGGCGCACCGGGCTGGGGCCGGCGTGGCGCATCGACAGCACCGCGGCGAACTCACCGCGCTCGGCATGCACGCGGTCATCGACCGGCACGCTGACGGGGACAAAGGGTTCGGGGCGAAGTGCGGTACTGGCGGCGAAGCTCATGGCGGGATCCGGTTGGGGAATCGGCCATCGAGCCTTCGCGGGGCCCGCGTTCGAGATGCACGTGGGGTGCATGGTTCGAACCATCTTTCGGTGGACGCCACGGTCCCCGCAGGATTTGGCACCTACGCAGTCGCTTGCGCGCCTGCGGGCTGCCCCGGCTTCAAAGGGCCTGTCCCTCTGCCGGTCTCGATGGTGGGGCCACGATGCCAGCCCTTTCCAGCACTGTCAATCCCTTCATGCGGATAAAGCGATGGATATTTGCAGATGAACTCTGCGGAGGCCGTCCCGGTCGTCCCGTTCAGGATCGGGTACAGTCCCGGCGGCCCCTTTTGACCGGAACCACGGATGCCACGCCTGCCCTTGACCTGCCTGCTGCTGTGCCTGCTGGCGAGCGCGACGGCCCATGCAGGCGACTGGCGCCAGGGCTGGGGTCTGGTGCCCAAGGCCGCCCCCGCCATCGCTGGGGAATCGGCCCGGGATGCCACGCCGATGGCTCGACTGCGCCTGCAGCCGGTGGGCGAACAATGGCAGGCGCGGATCGACAACGGGCTGGCGGGGCCGCTGCAGATCGAACTGCGCGCGGCGCCGGGACACCCGGTCGAGGGTCTCCCGGTCGAATCACTGCTGCAGTGTGACAGCAGCCTGGTGGTCGGCCATCTGCCCGCCCCGGTCGATGGCCGGGCGCTCGACCTGCGCCTGCGGTCGGTGCCGGGCAACCCGGCCGCACAGGCCGAAGATGTCGCCTACCGCCTGCCCTTTGAGGCCGCGCGCCTGCGCGTGGACCAGGCGCCGCAAGGCCGGTTCAGCCACGATGACGAGGAGAACCGCGAGGCGGTCGACTTCGCACTGCCGGAGGGCACCCTGGTGCTGGCCGCGCGCGAAGGCACGGTGATGCAGATCCAGGATGGCTTCCGTGGCAATGGGCAGGACCGCGAACGCGATGCTGCCCGCGCCAACTTCATCCGCGTGCTGCACAGCGACGGCAGCATGGCCCTGTATGGCCACCTGCAGGCCGGTGGCATGCGCGTACGTCGCGGCCAGGCAGTGCAGGCCGGGCAGCCGATCGGCCTGTCCGGCAACAGTGGTTACAGCAGTGCCCCGCACCTGCACTTCGTGGTGCAGGTCAACCGCGGAATGGGCCTGCGCTCGGTGCCGGTGCGCATCTTCGCCGCGCAGGGCCAGCTGCAGTTCGCCCGCCAGGCCGGGGCCGACGGCGGCATCGGGCGCTGACCGGCGCCGGCCGGTATAATCGGGCGCTTATCTCTTTGAAAAGCGCCCCGGGCGGGCGCCACTGCCATGTCCGAAGTCGCCAACGAAGCGTCGCGTCGCCGCACCTTCGCCATCATCTCCCACCCTGACGCCGGCAAGACCACGCTGACCGAAAAGCTGCTGCTGTTCGGAGGCGCGATCCAGATGGCCGGTTCGGTCAAGGGCCGCAAGGCCGCCCGCCACGCCACCTCCGACTGGATGGCACTGGAAAAGGAGCGCGGCATCTCCGTGACCTCCTCGGTGATGCAGTTCCCGTACGAAGGCAAGATCGTCAACCTGCTCGACACCCCCGGCCACGCCGACTTCGGCGAGGACACCTACCGCGTGCTGACCGCGGTGGACTCGGCGCTGATGGTGATCGACGTGGCCAAGGGCGTGGAAGAGCGCACCATCAAGCTGATGGAAGTGTGCCGCCTGCGCGACACCCCGATCATGACCTTCATCAACAAGCTCGACCGCGAGGGCAAGGACCCGATCGAGCTGCTGGATGAAGTGGAAACCGTGCTCGGCATCCAGTGCGCACCGGTGACCTGGCCGATCGGCATGGGCCAGCGCCTGAAGGGCGTGGTGCACCTGCTGACCGGCGAAGTGCACCTGTACGAACCGGGCCGCAACTTCACCCGCCAGGACTCGACCATCTTCCCGTCCATCGATGCCCCCGGCCTGGCCGAGAAGATCGGTGCGCAGATGCTGGCCGACCTGCGCGACGAACTGGAACTGGTGCAGGGCGCCAGCCACCCCTTCGACCTGGACGCCTACCGCGCCGGCAAGCAGACCCCGGTGTTCTTCGGTTCGGGCGTGAACAACTTCGGCGTGCAGCCGCTGCTGGACTTCTTCGTCGAACATGCGCCGTCACCGCAGGCACGTTCCACCACCGGCCGCGAGATCGCACCGGAAGAAAACAAGCTGACCGGCTTCGTGTTCAAGATCCAGGCCAACATGGACCCGCAGCACCGTGACCGCGTGGCGTTCATGCGCGTCTGCTCGGGCCGTTTCAGCGCCGGCATGAAAACCTTCCACGTGCGTACCGGCAAGGAAATGAAGCTGGCCAATGCGCTAACCTTCATGGCCAGCGACCGTGAAATCGCCGCCGAAGCGTGGCCGGGCGATGTGATCGGCATCCACAACCACGGCACCATCTCCATCGGCGATACCTTCACCGAAGGCGAAGCGGTCACCTTCACCGGTATTCCCAATTTCGCCCCGGAACTGTTCCGCCGTGCACGCCTGCGCGATCCGCTCAAACTCAAGCAGCTGCAGAAGGGCCTGGCCCAGCTGTCCGAAGAAGGTGCAACCCAGTTCTTCCGTCCGCTCACCAGCAACGACCTGATCCTGGGTGCGGTGGGCGTACTGCAGTTCGACGTGGCCGCCTACCGCCTGAAGGACGAGTACGGCGTGGAAGCCACGTTCGAGCAGGTCAGCGTGACCACCGCACGCTGGGTCCACTGCAGCAACGAGAAGAAGCTGGAAGAGTTCCGCGAGAAGAATGCGCTGAATCTGGCGCTGGATGCGGCCGGCCACCTGGTCTACCTGGCACCGACCCGGGTCAACCTGCAGCTGGCGCAGGAACGTTCTCCGGATGTGCGCTTCTCGGCCACCCGCGAAGCGGCGCATACGGTATCGGCAAGCTGAACCGCAAGGGGCCCCGCGGCGGTTCATCCACGCATGGCGTGGATCTGCTGATCGCGGGCGCATCCGCGCAACGCGGGGATTCACCGACCATACGGTGATGGGCGTGCATGCGCCGCCCATCGCGGCGATGATAGGGGGGTGCGGGTCCCCCTCCCCGCGAACGATGCCTACGCCATGTCCACGACTTCCGTTGCTTCGATCCGCGAAGAAATCGCCAGCGCCCTGACCCACGGCCTGGGCGCCGTGCTCGCCCTCGGCGCGGGCGCGGTACTGATCACCCTGGCCGCCATCTACAGTGATGGCTGGCAGCTGGCCGGCGCCATCGTGTTCGGCATCGCGCTGCTGCTGCTGTATACGGCCTCCACCCTCTATCACGCCATCCAGCACCCGGTCGCCAAGGGTCGCCTGAAGGTGTTCGACCACTGCGCGATCTACGTCCTGATCGCCGGCACCTATACCCCGTTCACCCTGATCGGCCTGCGCGGTCCGTGGGGCTGGGGGCTGTTCGCGGCGATCTGGACCCTGGCCCTGGCCGGCGTGGTGTTCAAGCTGTTCTACACCGGCCGCTTCAAGCGCCTGTCCACCGCGATCTACGTGGCCATGGGCTGGCTGGTGATCGTGGCAGTCAAGCCGATGCTGGCCTCGATCGACGGCTGGACGCTGGGCTGGCTGCTGGCCGGCGGCCTGTCATACACCCTGGGCACCTACTTCTACCATCGCGAATCGATCCCCTATTCGCATGCGATCTGGCACCTGTTCGTGATCGGCGGCAGCGTCTGCCACTTCGTCGCGGTCACCATGCAGGTGCTGTAAGACAGTGGCCCGCGCGCGGGTTGTGCACACCGCGCACATGGGTGCTTCGCGCCCCGTCCACGATGGGGGGGCAACCATGGCAGCGTGAATGCTGCCGCCTCCCCCGCCACATCGCGCACCTCCCGCTGGCGCCTCCGCCGACCCGGCCCGCACGGCCGGCGCTGGCTGACGGTCCTGATCTTCCTGCTGGCGGCGGTCCTGCTGTTGATCGCACTGTGGGACTGGAACTGGTTCAAGGGGCCGGTCGAACGCGCCGTGCAGGCGCGTACTGGCCGGGTACTGCACATCGGCCACCTGGATGTGGATCCGGGCCGCACCAGCACGATCCGCGCCGACGCGATCACCTTCGCCAATGCCAGCTGGGCAAAGCAGCCGGACATGGCCAGCGCCGATCGCGTCGAGATCGACGTGCGGGTGTGGCCGCTGCTGCGTGGCAGCGTGCAGTTGCCCGAAGTGCGCTTGACCCGGCCGGACGTCCTGCTGGAAACGGCCCCGCGCAAGGGCGAGCCGGGCAACTGGGATTTCCTCGGTGACAGCGCCGGCGGGCCGGGCCTCCAGCTCAAGCGCCTGCGCATCGATGACGGCCGACTGCAGTTCCTGGATGCGCTCGGCCGCACCGACATCCGGCTGGATGTGCGCAGCGGCCAGCCGAAACAGGCCGATGCCGCACCGCCGCTGCTGGTGCAGGGCAAGGGCCGCTGGCAGGGCAATCCGTTCACCCTGCGCGGCGGCACTGAATCACCGCTGCAACTGACCGACAGCGACCACCCGTTCCGCATCCACCTCGATGGCCGCGCCGGGGCAACCCACGCGGTGGCCAGCGGCACGCTTACCAATCCGTTCCAGCTGCGCGTGTTCGACCTGCAGTTCGCACTCAGTGGCCAGGACCTGGCCGACCTGTACCCGCTGCTCGGCATCGCCATTCCGTCCTCGCCGCCATACGCATTGAATGGCCGCCTCAAGCGCGACCACGACACCTGGCGCTACGAGCAGTTCACCGGCAAGGTCGGCGACAGCGATCTCGGTGGCAACCTGCAGTTCGACGTCAGCGGTGCACGCCCGCGGCTGACGGCCACGCTCGAATCCCGGCGATTGGACTTCGACGATCTGGCCGGCTTCGTCGGTGCACCACCGAAGACCGGCAGCGGCGAGACCGCGAACGCCGAGCAGAAGGCCGAGGCCGCGCGTATCGCCGCCCGTGCCCGGGTACTGCCCGACACGCCCTACAACCTCGGCAAGCTGCGTGCGATGGATGCCGACGTGCGCTGGAAGGCCCATCGCATCAACGCACCCTCGCTGCCGCTGGACGACATGGATGCGCACCTGCTGCTGGATGACGGCGTGCTGCGGCTGGACCCGCTGAACTTCGGCGTGGCCGGCGGCGATATCCGCAGCACGATCCGCATGGATGCACGCCAGGCGCAGATCAGCACCGCGCTGAAAGCCAGCGTGCGCGGCGTGCAGCTGGGCCAGCTGTTCCCGGATGCAAAACTGGCCGAGCAGGCCAAGGGCGGCATCGGCGGCGAAGTCGACCTGAGCGGTCGCGGCAATTCGATCGCCGCGATGCTGGGCAGCAGCAGCGGCAAGGTCGGCCTGGCGATGGGCCGCGGCCATGTCGGCAATCTGGTGATGGAACTGGCCGGGCTGGATGTCACCGAGTCGTTGAAGTTCCTGGTGACCGGTGACAAACAGATTCCCCTGCGCTGCGCCTTCGCCGACTTCGGCGTGCGCGACGGGCTGATGACCAGCCAGGCGCTGGCGGTGGATACCACCGATACGATCATCATCGGCGAGGGGACGGTCAGCCTGCGCGATGAGACCCTCGACCTGCTGCTGAAGCCGCGCCCGAAGGACAAGAGCATCCTGGTGCTGCGCTCGCCGCTGCACATCACCGGCACATTCAAGGATCCGTCGTTCCGGCCGGACTTCAAGGCGCTGGGCATTCGTGGCGCGGTGGCCCTGGCGCTGGGCAGCATCGCCCCGCCGGCGGCGCTGCTGGCGACCATCGAACTGGGGCCGGGCAAGGATGCCGACTGCGGTGGGCAGTATGCGAAGTAGGCTAACAGCGTTGTTCACGGCGCCTGCATTGATCGTGGCTTAAGGGGGATGGGTGACCCAGGCAGGACACGCCGTGAACCCATCCATGGGGGCTCGATGGCGCCATCCATGGCGCCAACGGTCCTGCCTGGGCCACCCATCCCCCTCCTGACAGTTTCCTGCGCGCGCGGAACGAGAGCGGAAATTCAAAGTCAAAAGAAAAAAGCAAAGTCAAAAGCTGTTGCCAACCAAGGTTGGCAGCTACCAAAAGCAGATCGTCTGCGGCGAATCTCACCGCGCTCGCTGCAATGTATCCAGAGGTAGAGGGCATGGGCGTGCAGGACCGTTGGCGCCATGGATGGCGCCATCGAGCCTACAGGGACGTACTTGCGGCGTGTCCTGCACGCCCATGCCCTCAGCCTCCCGGCGTACCAGGAAGGCGCTGCTCTTGCGCTCTGGCTCTGGCTCTGGTTTGAAAAGCGGGCCGGCGGGCCGCAGGCCCGCCAGCGAACAACTCATCCCGCCACGATGTACTGCTGCAGCTGATCCAGCTCCCTGCGCTGTGCATCGATCACCGACTTCACCAGGTCACCGATGGAAATCACCCCCAGCACCTGCGCGCCGTCCACCACCGGCAGGTGGCGGATACGGAAATCGGTCACCAGCTGCAGGCAGTGCTCCACCTGCTCGCCCGGCGACACCGTCACCACCTGCGCCGTCATGATCTCGGCCACCGCCGTATCGCGCGACGAACGATCCCGCAGCACGATCTTGCGTGCGTAGTCGCGCTCGGACAGGATCCCGACCAGTCGCGGCCCATCCATCACCAGCACCGCGCCGATACCCTTTTCCGCCATCAACCGGATCGCATCGATCACCGCCGCATCCGGTGCGACTGCGTGTACTTCAGGAGACTTGCCGTCCAACAGTTGCCGTACCGTGGTCATCCGCCTGCCCTCCGAGGGTGGGTTGCAGGGCCGAGTCTGCCACGGCCGATGCTAGCCATGCGTCAACCAGGTACAGCGGGCGCTGCTTGGACTCTTCATACAGCCGCCCCAGGTACTCGCCGATCAGGCCCAGCGCGATCAGCTGCACGCCGCCCAGGAACAGGATCACCGCCATCATCGTCGGCCAGCCCGCCACCCGGTCGCCATACAGCGCCGCCTTGACGATCACCCACAGGCCGAACACGAAGGCCACCGCCGCCGTTGCCAGCCCCAGATAGGTGGCGGCCCGCAGCGGCACGGTCGAGAAACCGGTGATGCCCTCCAGGGCGAAGTTCCACAGCCGCCACAGGCTGAACTTGCTGGTGCCGGCCACGCGCGCGTGGCGGTGATAGGGCACGGCCACCCGCTTGAACCCGACCCAGCTGAAGAGGCCCTTCATGAACCGATGGCGCTCGCGCATCTCGCGCAGTGCGCTCAGCGCGCGAGGCGACAACAGGCGGAAATCCCCGGTGTCGGCGGGGATCGGCGTGCGCGACAGGCGCCCCATCACCCGGTAGAACATCGCCGCCGTGGCGCGCTTGACCCAGGCCTCGCCATCGCGGGCCATGCGCGTGCCATAGACGTTGTCGTGCCCCTCGCGCCAGCGCGCGACGAACTGCGGCACCAGCTCCGGCGGGTCTTGGCCGTCCGCATCGAGGATCATCGCCGCCCCCTCGCGCACCAGGTCCAGGCCGGCCGTCAGCGCGGCCTCCTTGCCGAAGTTGCGCGAGAGCTTCAGCGCCGAGACCCGCGCATCGGCCTGGGCCAGGCCGGCGATCACCGGCCAGGTGTCGTCGTGGCTGCCGTCGTCCACATACAGGATGTGGCCTTCGATGTCGGGCATGCCATCCAGCACCGCGCACAACCGCGGATGCAGCAACGGCAGTGCCAGGGCCTCGTTGTAGGCGGCGATGACAAAAGTAAGCCGTTCACGGGTCATGCCCGGATTGTACGTTGCCGGCACGCATGCGGGCCGCCACCTGCAGACCCGGCAGGCCCCGCCCTCACTCCTCCGACAGGTACGCCGCCCCACCCAGCTGCCGCGCCTGGCGCTGGATCCATGCCGCACGCCGCTGTACATAGGGCCCCGGCGCCGCCGCGTTGTAGCGCCGTGGTGCCGGCAGCACCGCCGCCAGCCGCGCGCTTTCGGCCGGGCTCAGCCGAGCCGCGTCCTTGCCCCAGAATTTCTGCGCCGCCGCCTGTGCGCCATACACACCATCACCGAACTCGGCGATGTTGGCGTACATCTCCAGGATGCGCTCCTTCGGCCACAGCGCTTCGATCAGCACCGTGTACCAGACCTCAAGGCCCTTGCGGACCCAGCTGCGGCCCTGCCAGAGGAAAAGGTTCTTGGCCACCTGCTGGCTGATCGTGCTGGCACCGCGCAGGCGGCCCCCCTTTGCGTTGTGGTCGCGCGCCTTCTCGATGGCCTGCAGGTCGAAACCATTGTGGTCGGGAAAGCGCTGGTCCTCGGCCGCCACCAGCGAGATCGGCAGGCTGGGCGCCATCTGGTCCAGGTCGCGCCACTGGTAATGCAGCCGATAGGACCAGTCCGCCTCGCCCAGCGCCTCGCCGTAGCGCCACAGCATCACCATGGACCCCGGCGGGTCGATGAACCGCAGCACCAGTACCTGCAGGCAGCTGAAGGCGGCCAGCAGCACCGGCAGCCACAGCAGCCGCTTCCAGCGCCAGCGCCTGCGCCGAGGGACGTCCGCCCCGGCCTCGACCTTGTGCTGCTCTCCCGCTGCCCCCATTACTGGTGCATCCTTCTTCTGTCTGGTTGTCGGCGCATTATCCGGCAACCGCCTCCGTTTACGCGCGATGTGAGCCGATGACCGCCAACCCCGATTCCCTGATCCGCTTCCTGCTGCCCGACGCCGGCGTCCGTGGCGTCCACGTGCGCCTGCAGGCCACCTGGCAGGAGATCCTGTCCCACGCCCAGTACCCGGATACCGCTGCCGAACTGCTCGGCGAGGCCTGCGTGGCCTCGGCGCTGTTCACCGGCCACACCAAGATCGATGGCCGCCTGTCGATCCAGCTGCGCAGCAGCACCGCCCTGCGCACCCTGTTCGCCGAATGCACCGCCGCCGGCACCCTGCGTGGCATCGCCCAGCTCAGCGACGGTGACGATGCGCCGCGCGACCTGTCCAGCCTGGGCGATGACGCCCTGCTCGCGATCACCATCGAGAACCCGGGCCTGGACCCGCGCGAACCGCAGCGCTACCAGAGCCTGGTCGGCCTGACCGCACCGGAACTGGACGAAGCCTTCGAGGACTACTTCCGCCAGTCCGAACAGCTGCCCACCCGCCTGCTGCTGGCCGCCGACCGCACCGGCGCCGCCGGCCTGCTGCTGCAGAAGCTGCCGGGCGACGAAGGTGACGAGGACGGCTGGGCCCGCGCCAGCGCCCTGTTCGAGACCCTGGGCAAGGCCGAACTGCTGGCCACCCCGGCCGAGCAGTTGCTGCACCGCCTGTTCCACGAAGAGAAGCCCGAGCTGATGGGCAGCAAGCCGCTGTCCTTCGCCTGCTCCTGCTCGCGTGAACGGGTCGCATCGATGCTGCAGTCGCTGGGCGAGGACGAAGCCCGTGCCGCCGCCGAAGCCACCAACGCAGTCGAGGTGCGCTGCGAATTCTGCGGGCGCGAGTATCACTTTCCTTTGACGGAGTTCGGCATACTGTTCCACGGTGCCGAGGGGACTGTGCCGGCACCTGAACGGCTTCAGTAATCGGCTGGTCTTGCATCTGGGGGGATCAAGGCTTGTTAAGAATTCATAAACACCCTACGATCAAGTTCCCGTTTCCGCGGGAACTTCCGTTGTTCATCCCTGTCTGAACTGGTCCGATGCGTACCTTCCTGCGTCTACCGCTGGCCCTGCTGATCGCCCTTGGCGCGATTGCGGGCGCGCATGCGCAGAGCAAGGACACCCGTACCGTGCTGCCGGTGTGGAACAAGGGCAGCGGCAAGGTCGAGGCCCTGCTGTATCTGGAACCCACCGGCGAACAGGCGGCCGGCGCCCGCTGGCACTTCGGCCGCAACTCGCTGGATGCGGCCTTCGGCCTGTCCTCCGGCGATTCGCTGGGCCTGCTCTGCAACAGCAGCAGTGGAACCAGCATCAGCGGCCTGGCCAGTCACTGCATGCTGGCCAGCCTCGGCGACGATGACGACCTCAACAGCCGCCGCTTCACCGGCACCGCCGCACTGAACCGTGGCAACAGCCGCCTGGGCATCACCGCCGGTACCGGCCGTGAAACCCTGCCGGCCTGGCTGTCAGGCCCAAACAAGACCCCTTCGCTGCGCGCCGAGCAGAACGACCTGACCGTGTTCGCGCAGAAGAACATCGGCCGCGAGGGCTTCGTCTCCATCGCCGGCACCTATGCCAAGGCCCGCCTGGTACCGCTGGCTGATGCCTCACCGGCCATCGTCGATCGCTGGGACAGCAAGAGCCTGAGCATCGGCGCCGGCTACGGCAATTTCACCGGCAGCATCATCGGGCGTGTCGTCGACGTTCCGGGCAAGCCCGGCAAATGGGAAGGCCTGGGAATCGGGCTGACCTGGCGTACTCCCTGGTCCGGCCAGCTCACCGTGGGCGCCGAGAACGTGATCAGCCGCGGCAAGAATCCGTTCTCGCCGCGCAATGAAAGCAACGACGACGGCACCGTGCCGTACGTCCGCTACGAGCAGGACCTCTGACCGGACATCACCGGCGGGCTCACAATTCGGGGCTTGAATGGGAACGGGTGCCGCAGGGCGCCCGTTCTTTTTTTGCGCCGCAGCAATGCTGAATGGACGATGGACAGACAGAATTCTTTCGCCTGCGCGCTGCAACAACCGAAATATTTTCTTTCACATGAAACTAACGAAGTACTGGCGAGCTGGGCAAGAACGACCTCAAGTCGTTGAATTCAATGACGTCAACGGCCTACCCCTATCGTATTCAGCCCTGCCACGGCCTGTATTAACACACCTTTAATTTTTGAGAACGCACCAGTACTATCGGCTCAGCCTCGCGTTTTTTGGAGCGCCTTTTCGCTCCGTACGCAGGCAATCACCCAGCCAAGATTTCTTGGAGAGAGAGAGCCAATGAACTTCAAGTCCAACAAGCTGCGCGACGCCGTCCTGGTCGCGCTCGTTGCCGGTGTGGCGTCCACTGCCACCGCCCAGGCTCAGGAAGCGACCAACCTGGACCGCATCTCGGTCACCGGTTCGCGCATCAAGAGCACCGACATCGAAACCTCGCAGCCGGTGCTCAGCCTGACCCGCGCCGACATCGAAAAGCAGGGCGTGACCTCGGTCGCCGACATCCTGCAGCGCGTCGCCGCCAACGGCGCCGCCCTGAACCGTACGTTCAACAACGGCGGTGACGGCTCGGCCGGCGTCAGCCTGCGCAACCTCGGTGCCGAGCGCACCCTGGTGCTGGTCAATGGCCGCCGCTGGACCACCGGCCTGGACGGCAGCGTCGACCTGAACACCATCCCGACCGCGATGATCGAGCGCATCGACATCCTGAAGGACGGTGCCTCGACCATCTACGGTTCGGATGCCATCGCCGGCGTGGTGAACATCATCACCAAGCAGAACTTCGACGGTGCTGAAGTCAACGCCTACAAGGGCCAGTACAGCGACGGCGACGGCGAGCGTGAAGCGTATGACTTCACCCTGGGCACCGTGACCGACCGCGCCTCGATCACCGTCGGCGCGTCCTACGTCAACGAAAAGTCCGTGATGGCCGGCGATCGCAAGATCTCCGCCGGTGGCCCGCCGTTCTATAGCGGCCAGAGCGCCACCGGCATCCCGGGCAACTACACTCGCAACGACGAGCAGTACATCATCCTCAACGGTGTGGAAACCCCGTTCGATCCGAACATCCATGGCTACAACACCGCACCGGACAACTACCTGCTGACCCCGAACGAGCGCACCTCGCTGTTCGTGCTGGGTTCGTACAACCTGACCGACAACATCACCTTCCGTACCGAGGCGATGTACAACGAGCGCAAGTCCGAGCAGCTGCTGGCAGCCATGCCGGTGACCGGCCAGCGCCTGAGCGCGGGCAGCATGTACAACCCCTATGGCGTCGACCTGACCGGCGTCAATCGTCGCTTCAATGAATCCGGTGGTCGTTCGTTCAACCAGAACGTCAAGAACTGGCACTTCTACGGTGGCTTCGAAGGCTTCTTCGAGTTCGCCGGTCGCAACTTCGACTGGGACGTCGGCTACCGCTACGACAAGACCGACCAGAACGACCTGACCTACGGCCTGTTCAACAAGCAGCGTCTGGCCGAGGCCTATGGCCCGTCGGCTCTGCGCGATGGCAAGGCGGTCTGCTTGAACTCGGCGGGTGCTGTCATCGCTGGCTGTGCACCGATCAATCCGCTGGGCGGCCTGGGCTCGATCTCGCAGGAAGCGCTGGACTACGTGTCCTTCACCGCACATGACTCGGCGAGCCTTGTGTCGAAGGGCTACTACGCCAACATCTCCGGTGAGATCGTGCAGCTGCCGGCCGGTGCGCTGGGCTTCGCTGCCGGTTACGAGTACCGCAAGGAAAGTGGTCAGTTCGATCCGGATGCCTTCATTGCCTCGGGCCTGAGCACCGGCAACGGTGCGGCACCGACCAAGGGCGCCTACGATCTGAACGAGTTCTTCGTGGAACTGTCGATCCCGGTGCTGGCGGACCTGCCGGGCGCCAAGCTGCTGGACTTCAGCGTGGCATCGCGCTACTCCGACTACAGCAACTTCGGCAACACCACCAACAACAAGTTCGGCTTCCGCTGGAAGCCGATCGACGACCTGATGATCCGCGGTAACTACTCCGAAGGCTTCCGCGCGCCGAGCATCAACAACCTGTATCGCGGCGATGCGGACTCCTTCGAGACCTACATCGATCCCTGCTCGTCCAACGCCGGCCTGCGTACCGGTGCGGTTGCCGCGCAGTGTGCCGCACAGGGTGTTCCGGGCAACTTCATTCAGCCAGGTGCCGGTGCGGGTCGCAAGCAGACGGTTGTGCCGTTCACCTGGCAGGCCAATCCGAACCTGAAGCCGGAAACCTCGACCAGCAAGACGCTGGGCCTGGTGTGGAGCCCGAGCTTCGTCACCGGCCTGAACGTCACCCTGGACTGGTGGCAGATCAAGGTTGAAGACGCGATCACCCGCCCGGCGATCCAGGACATCATGAGCTACTGCTACGGCGGCACCCCGCAGCAGCAGGCAACCTACTGCGGCCTGATCACGCGTGATCCGAACTACGGCAGCACCAACCAGCGCTACACCATCACCAACGTCAACATGCCGCTGCAGAACCTGGCATCGTACAAGGTGGAAGGCTGGGATCTGGGACTGGCCTACCGCCTGCCGGAGACCTCGTTCGGCCAGTTCACCATCAGCTGGGACAGCACCTATCTGTCCAAGTGGGACACCAAGTCGACCCAGGATTCGCCGGTTGAAGGCCGTCAGGGCCGTTACCGCGACCAGGATCCGTACTGGCGCATCCGCTCCAATCTGTATGTGGATTGGAGCTACGGTGATTTCGGCGTCAACTGGGGCCTGCGCTACAAGTCTGGCATGCGCGAAGAATGCCCGTTCGATCCGGTCAAGGATCCGGAGACCTTCCCGTACTGCTCCGACGGTGCGAAGGGCGAGAACCACATCGCGTCGACCACCTACCACGACATCCAGGTCCGCTACAACACCCCGTGGAAGGGCACCATCATGCTGGGTCTGAACAACGCGTTCGACAAGGATCCGCCGGTGTCCTACTCGGTCCGTGCCAACATGTTCGACCCGCAGTACGACCTGCCGGGCCGCTACATGTACATGCAGTACAAGCAGAAGTTCTGATCGATCCACTGATCAGCTGATGCAGCAACGGCCCCGAAAGGGGCCGTTGTTCTTTTTGCCGCCGGCAATACGTGGACGGCACGCAAGAAAAAAGCCGCGGCAATGCCGCGGCTTTCTCGTGACCAGCTACGGCGATCTTCAACCGTTCGGAATCAGCGTCTCGATGAGGTGCTCGACATAGGCCTCGAAATCCTCGCGGGCCTGCTTGGGCTGCTGCAGCTGCAGCGACAGCTGCAGGAAGCCGACATACGCGGCATACGCCAGGCGCGCGCGATGCCGCGCATCGGTGGAGCTGAGCCCGGCCTGGCGGAACGAGGCAATCAGGTAGTCCAGGCGACGCTGCGACACGCGGTCGATCACCGGGCGCACCATCGGATGATCCAGCGCCTTCAGCAGTTCGCTGTAGATGATGTGCGGCTGCACTTCGTGCGCGACCATCTGGAACAGCTGGCGCAGGCGCACGCGCGGATCGGGCACATCCTCGAGGCTGCCGAACACCTGTTCCTGTTCGAACAGTTCCCAGCGTTCCAGCGCCGCCTGCAGCAGGGCATCGCGCGAGGGGAAATGCCAGTAGAAACTGCCCTTGGTCACACCCAGGCGCCGTGCCAACGGTTCCACCGCGACGGCACCTACACCTTGTTCAGCAATCAGGTCGAGGGCCGCCTGGGCCCAGTCTTCGGCACTCAGGCGGCTGTTGCGGCCGGCGCGCGGTTCGCCGGCGGAAGCGTCAGGTTGATTCATGGGCTGATTTAACCATACGCCGGGGTTCGTTGCAGTACGCCGTTGCGGTGGAAACCGTTACGGGCCCTGCCGGCCCCCCTGCCGCAGTGCACCATACCATGCAGTATTGACTTCCCCCTCAAGCAATCCATACTATCCGGTATGGTTACGTCCCCTACTCCCGCTGCGTTCCATGACCTGCGCCTGGACGCTGCCCATGGCGCGCGTTTGGCAGCGACCGCCAGTGACCACGGCCGTCGCGGCCGGGTGCTGTTCGCGCATGGCTTCGGCCAGACCCGCCACGCCTGGAATGCCACTGCGCGCGCGCTGAACGCGGCCGGCCTGCAGACCCTGGCCTACGATGCCCGCGGCCATGGCGATTCGGACTGGAATGCCGCCGACCTGCCGTATCACGGCGAACAGTTCGCCGATGACCTGATCGTCCTGGCCGGCGAGCAACCGCGCCCGCCGGTGCTGGTTGCCGCGTCGATGGGCGGCCTGTTCGGCCTGCTGGCCGAATCGCGCTGGCCCGGCCTGTTCTCGGCAATGGTGCTGGTCGACATCACCCCGCGCTGGGACACCGCTGGTGTCGAACGCATCCTTGCGTTCATGACCGCCCATCCCGATGGCTTCGCGTCGCTGACCGAGGCCGCCGACGTGATCTCGGCCTACATGCCGCACCGGCCACGCAAGTCCGAGCAGTCGCTGCGTGCACTGCTGCGCGAGGACGGCCATGGCCGCTGGCGCTGGCATTGGGATCCGCGCCTGGTGGCCGAGCTGGCCCGCGACAGCGAGCAGCACCAGGATGCGCTGGCCGAAGCCGCACGCCAGGTGAAATGCCCGCTGCTGCTGGTCAGCGGCGGCCGCAGTGACCTGGTCACGCCGCAGACCGTGGCCGAATTCCTGGCGCTGGCGCCGCACGCGCGCCATGTACAGCTGCCGCAGGCCACGCATATGGTCGCCGGCGATGACAACAACGCCTTTACCGCTACTGTGTTGGACTATCTGGACGTGTTGCCCGCAGTGAACGCTGCGGCTTCGTCCGCCACAAACGAGCACGTCACCGGAGCACGCTCATGAGCATCGTTCTTCCCTTCCTCGCCCTGCTGCTGGCAGGCGCGTTCGTCGCCTACCACCGCATGCGGCTGGTTACCTGGACGCTGATCAGCGTGGCCCTGCTGGCCGCCTGCTGGTTCATTCCCTACGTCAACCAGACCGCCACGATCGTCGCGGCCGCGGTGCTGGCGTTGATCGCCGTGCCGCTGCTGCTGCCGTTCATCCGCAAGCCGCTGCTGACCGCCCCGATGATGAAGGTGTTCCGCAAGGTGCTGCCGCCGCTGTCGCAGACCGAGCGCATCGCGCTGGAAACCGGCTCGGTCGGTTTCGAAGGCGAGCTGTTCACCGGTGACCCGGACTGGAACATCCTGCTGAACTACCCCAAGCCGCAGCTGACCGCTGAAGAGCAGGCCTTCCTCGATGGCCCGGTCGAAGAGCTGTGCACCATGGTCAACGACTGGGAAATCACCCATGTCCATGCCGACCTGCCGCCGGAACTGTGGGCCTTCATCAAGAAGAACAAGTTCTTCGGCATGATCATTCCCAAGGAATACGGCGGCCTGGGCTTCTCCGCGCTGGCCCACCACAAGGTGATCCAGAAGCTGGCCTCGGTGTCCTCGGTGGTCAGCTCCACCGTTGGCGTGCCGAATTCGCTGGGCCCGGGTGAACTGCTGGTGCATTACGGCACCCAGGAACAGAAGGACCAGTACCTGCCGCGCCTGGCGGATGGCCGCGAGGTTCCGTGCTTCGGCCTGACCGGTCCGTTCGCCGGCTCCGACGCCACCTCGATTCCCGACTACGGCATCGTCTGCAAGGGCGAATGGAACGGCGAGCAGGTGCTCGGCGTGCGCCTGACCTTCGACAAGCGCTACATCACCCTGGCCCCGGTCGCGAGCCTGATCGGCATGGCCTTCCGCATGTACGACCCGGATGGCCTGATCGGCGACACCCGCGACATCGGCATCACCCTGGGCCTGCTGCCGCGCGACACCGCCGGCGTGGAAATCGGCCGTCGCCACTTCCCGCTCAACTCGACCTTCCAGAACGGTCCGATCAAGGGCAAGGATGTGTTCATCCCGCTGACCCAGCTGATCGGTGGCGCCGCGATGGCCGGCAAGGGCTGGAACATGCTCAACGAGTGCCTGGCCGTGGGCCGTTCGATCACCCTGCCGTCCACCGCCAGCGGCGGCGCCAAGGCCGGTGCCGCCGTGACCGGCGCCTATGCCCGCATCCGCAAGCAGTTCGGCCTGTCGGTCGGCCGCTTCGAGGGCGTTGAAGAGGCGCTGGCCCGCATCGGCGGCAAGGCGTACAAGATCAGCGCGCTGTCGCAGGCTACCGCTGCGGCGGTTGATCGTGGCGACGTGCCGTCGGTGCCGTCGGCGATCGCCAAGTACCACTGCACCACCATGAGCCGCGAAGTGATCTCGGACATGATGGATGTGATCGGCGGCAAGGGCATCATC
This sequence comes from Stenotrophomonas maltophilia group sp. Smal17, assembly GCF_030237045.1. Classification (NCBI taxonomy): domain Bacteria; kingdom Pseudomonadati; phylum Pseudomonadota; class Gammaproteobacteria; order Lysobacterales; family Lysobacteraceae; genus Stenotrophomonas; species Stenotrophomonas maltophilia group sp. Smal17. The sequence goes on along the minus strand of NZ_JASJSU010000047.1, from coordinate 1,672 downwards.
CTGGGGCCGCGCAACTTCGCCGGCCGCAGCTGGCAGGCCGCGCCGATCGCGATCACCGTGGAAGGTGCCAACATCATGACCCGCAGCCTGCTGATCTTCGGCCAGGGTGCGATCCTCTGCCACCCGTGGGTGCTGAAGGAAATGAAGGCGGCGCAGGATCCGGACACCCGTGCTGGCCTGCAGGAGTTCGACCGCAGCCTGTTCGGCCACATCCGCTTCGGCATCTCCAATGCCGTGCGTTCGTTCTGGTTTGGCCTGACCGGCGCGCGCTTCGGTGCCGCCCCGGGCGATGCCTATACCCGCCGCTACTTCCGCAAGCTGGACCGTTACTCGGCCAACCTGGCGCTGATGGCCGACATCTCGATGATGACCCTCGGCGGCAAGCTGAAGTTCAAGGAATCGCTGTCCGGCCGCCTGGGCGACGTGCTGAGCCATGTCTACATGACCAGCGCCATGCTCAAGCGCTACCACGACGAAGGCGCACCGCAGGCCGACCAGCCGCTGCTGGCCTGGGCCTTCCATGACAGTGTGCACAAGATCGAGGAATCGCTGTCGGCCGCCCTGCGCAACTTCCCGATCCGTCCGATCGGCTGGCTGATGTGGGCGCTGATCTTCCCGCTGGGCCGTCGTGCTGAAGCCCCGGGCGACCGCCTGAGCCGTCGCGTGGCCGCCCTGCTGATGGCGCCGAACGAAGCCCGCGACCGCCTGGCCAATGGCGTGTTCCTGACCCCGTGCGAGAACAACCCGGGTGGCCGCATCAACAGCTACCTGAGCAAGGCGATCATGGCCGAGCCGGTGGAGCGCAAGTTCCTGAAGGCGCTGAAGAGCAAGGGCATCGAGGCGCTGGACTTCAAGGCGCAGCTGGACGAAGCCGTGGCCGAAGGCGTGATCACCCAGGACGAGCGCAGCCTGCTGGAAGAGCTGCGCACGCTGACCCTGGACACGATCACCGTGGACGACTTCGACACCCACGAACTGCGCGCGGCCAGCTACTACGACCGCCAGCACAAGGACCCGCATTCGCAGGCGGCCTGACCGCCCGCGACACGCGTTGCCTTCGACGGCGGGCCTCGGCCCGCCGTCGCTTTATCCGCCGACCGGAATCCCACCATGTCCACACCCCTGCTCTCGCTCTACCACCGCCTGCAGCGCTGGCCCGCCGGCAGCTGGCTGTTCTCGCGCGCGGTGTGCTTCAAGGCGCCCTACTTCGCCAGCATCGCGCCGCGCATCACCCGCCTGGAGCATGGCCGTTGCGAAGGCACGCTGGCCGACCGCCGCAGCGTGCGCAACCACATCGGCACGGTGCACGCGATCGCGATGTGCAACCTGGCCGAGCTGACCGCCGGGCTGATGGTGGATGCCTCGCTGCCGAAGGGCATGCGCTGGATTCCGAAGGGCATGCAGGTGCAGTACCTGGCCAAGGCACGTGGCACGCTGCAGGCGGTGGCGTTGCCGGCGCAGCCGATCGTGGCGGCCGCTGAAGGCTACGCACTGCCGGTGACGGTGAGCGTGCGCGACCGTGCGGGGACGGAGGTGTTCAGCGCGGTGATCGACATGTGGATGTCGCCGGCGAAATAGGGTTCCCGCGAACGGCGCAGCCCCTCGTGGTTGGACGCTGAAAGCGGTTTATCGGTTGGGCCGGAGGGGTGAAGCCGGGCGGGGACGCCGTGAA